>NZ_JALRNG020000009.1:0-148652 GCF_030272875.2 Pseudomonas sp. BJa5 | reverse complement strand
GGCTCGCGTTCTTCGGCTACGCCGAAGGTGCTGCGCACGGCCCCTACAGGCACCTCCACTCGGCCTCCTGAAGTCGCGTTCTGCGGCGCCTGAAATACCGCGCATGAAGAGCAAGAGCAGGGCGGTACTCATTTTGGCTCCGCCACAATCTGATTTCGAAGATGCGTCAGTGCAGGCGCCTGTGGGAGCGGGCTTGCCCCGCGATAGCGGTGTGTCAGCCATAGCGCTTCGCGGGGCAAGCCCGCTCCCACAAAGACACAAGGGATCCGAAGCGCAGCGTAGGGCCGTACGCAGCAATCCACCTCTACACCCAAGCCCAAAGATCCTGGTCCCCAGGATTGCGTGAAGCACCGTTCTTTTTCAACAGAGGTAAAGCCATGTCCGATACACACCACGGCAATAGCCGCACGACACCCCGTGTGGACCGCTACGAACTGCTGCGTTTCACCTTGCGCGTACGCACCCCGGCGCACGCCTTGCCACGCCTGCAGGCAGCCTTGCAGGACGCGCTCGAGGGCGTTGAGCTGATGGGCTGCTGGCTATCCGAGATCGGCCCGCAGAACACCATCGCGGTGCTGCGCCGCTTTGCCAGTGTGCAGGTGCAAGCGGCCGAACGTGAGCGGGTGCTGGCGGCCAGCGATGCATTCGGCATCGGTGAATACATTCTCGAACAGCACATGGACGACTACCGCCTGTTTCCCTTCCTTGAGCCGCTGCCGCCAGGTGCGCACGGTCCGTTCTACGAGTTGCGCGAGTACGACCTGGTGACCTCGGGCCTGGCGCCCACCTTGCAAGGCTGGCGCGATGCAATCGGTCCGCGCACGGAGCAGGGCTACTCCCAGGTGTTCGCGGCGTTCTATGCCACCAGCGGGCGCGTGCCGCGCTACTTGCACATCTGGCCGTACGCGACCCTGGAGCAACGCCTGGACGTGCGTACCCGGGCGGTGAAGGAGGGCGTATGGCCGCCGCAGAACTCGGCGCCACAGCTGCAGAAAATGAGCTCGATGGTCTATTTGCCGGCCGCGTTTTCACCCTTGTGCTGAGGGTGAATCAGGTCTTCCACGGCGGTGCCCCGCGTCGGCTGTCTGGCGGCGTGGGAGGCATGCCGTTGCGGATCTGCCAAGGCCTGGCGTTTTTGCTGTGCTGTCGGATTATTTTTGTCTGTTTATTTAGTGATATCGCGATAGTTTTTTACTGCTTTTGCTCTTTATGAGCAAATGAAAAAGTAAGAGATGTTCTGGTGAAAATCGGACAAGAAACGTTTAATCACCGCTTTAATGCATTGTTTTGCGAAATTTTTGAACGCCTTTCAAGCGTGATTTATATCGTGAAAAATCAATTGACAATTCACGTAATAAATCGCAAATTCTGCCCATCGGCACCAAAACAAGAGAGACAGATCATGCCGCCCGATCCAACGCACTCCATCCCGAGTGGTTGGCGCTTGCCACAGGCCAGTGCAGCCACCTCGCCACCGCTTCGCGGTGATGCCCGTTCCTTCCAGGGAAGCGGCACGTTCCCTACCGCCAATTAGTTCCAACCGTACCTGAGACGGAGACAGTCTATGGATTCGCTTTGCCTGCGTTCAGCGCCAGCGTCTGCGCTTGCTTCTGGCCCTGCCTTCGAAAGCTTGCTCGAAGGCGTTCGTGATCGTGCCCGTTCGGGTGAGTTCGATCGGCAGCGGCACATCTCCCGCGATGTGATCGATGCGTTCAAAGCCCACGGCGTTTACCGCGCCCTGGTGCCACGGCGCTTCGGCGGGCTGGAGTGCTCGCCCGCCGAATTCTGCGAAATGATCGAATGTATTTCCCATGCCGATGGCTCTGCCGGCTGGGTGGCCAGCTTCGGCATGAGTCCGGTGTACCTGGCAGCGCTGCCGCTTCAGACCATCGCCGGCATCTACAGCAAGAGCCCCGATATCGTGTTTGCCGGCGGCATCTTCCCGCCGCAGCCTGCCGAGGTGGTGCCGGGCGGCTTCAAGGTCAATGGCCGCTGGAAGTACTCCAGCGGATCGATGGGCGCTGACATCGTTGGCGTCGGCATTGCCCCGCGCAACGGCGACAAGCTGGACCTGCCGCGCCTGGCGGTGATGCCGCGCGAAGCTGCGCGCATCGAGGAAACCTGGGACACCGTCGGCCTGCTGGGTACCGGCAGCCACGACCTGGTGGTCGAGAATGTGCTGGTGGGCGAGGAGTGGACCTTCGTGCGCGGTGGCAAAGCCAACCTGGACGAAGCCTTTTTCCGCTATCCGTCGCTGTCCTTCGCCACCCAGGTGCTGTCAGTGGTCGGGCTTGGGGTCGCGCGTGCCGCCCTGGACGAACTGTCCGGCATGGCCAGCGGGCGCATCTCCGTGACCGGCGCCCCGGCGCTGGCCGACCGCCCCCTGGCCCAGGTGGATATCGCCAAGGCCGAGGCCGCGCTGCGCTCGGCCCGGGCATTCTTCTATGAATCCATCGAGCGTGCCTGGGAACACGTGCTGGCCGGCGATCCGGTGCCGGTCGAGGTCACCAACCTGTTGCGCCTGTCGTCGACCCACGCGGCGCGGGTCGCCGCAGACGTGGCGCGTACCGCGCAGATGCTCTCGGGCATGACCGGTATCTATAACGACAGCCCGCTGGCCCGTTGCGTCAACGACGCGCAGGTAGTGACCCAGCACGCCTTCATGGGCGATGCCACCTACCAGAACGCTGGCGCGATGTTCTTTGGAAAGCAGCCCCTTCCGGGCTATCTGTAACTGTCAGGATTTTCTCATGACCACTAAAAAGACGTTGCGCGTGCTGTTCTGCATGGGCATCAACCAGAACTTCTTCGACGCCCCGCGTGACGAGCAACTGCAGGTGTGGGCAGCGTTCAGCGAGATGTGGAACGGCATCCATGACCTGGCCGGCGTGCAGGTGCTGGGCAACATGGACGACGACCAGAGCATGGTCGGCCCGTCCGACGGCTTCCCCTGGACCACCTACCTGCTGGCCGATGTCGCCGATATCGAAACGGTGCACGCCGCCTGCAACCTGTTCCGCACCACGGCGGTGGGCGATGGCCCTTACAAGCTGTGGCGCTACGCCAAGGTCGAGGCCCGTGTCGGCCGCGAACTGATCATCCAGCGCAATTGAACCAGGCCGGCCCCGCAACCCGGGGCTGCCCACCGAGTATCCAAGACTGCCAGCCGTAGCAGCTGGCAAGGAGCGTTCCGTGACCAACCTGATTCCCGCCATCAATCTGGCGGTCGACCCTGCCGACCTGGTAAAGGCCGATCGCGTCCACACGTCCTTGTACACCGACCCGGCGCTGTTCGACGCCGAGCTGGAAAAGATCTTCTACAGCACCTGGATCTGGGTCGCCCATGAGAGCGAAATCCCCGAGTCGGGCAGCTACAAGACCGCCTACATCGGCAAGCAGCCGGTGATTGTCGTACGTGACCGGAAAAAGGACATTCATGTCCTGCTCAACCGTTGCCGTCACCGCGGTGCCACTGTCTGCGAACACAAGAAAGGCAAGACCAACAGCTTCGTCTGCCCGTACCACGGCTGGGGCTATGCCCTGGACGGTTCGCTGCGCGGCATTCCGCACCCGGAAAGCTATGGCGACTGCCTGGACAAGTCCGAACTGCCGCTGGTCAGCCTGCGCGTGGAAAGCTACGCCGGCATGATCTTCGCCACCTTCAAGGACGACATCGAACCGCTGCAGGACTTCCTCGGTGCGGCGAAGAAGTGGATGGACCTGTTCATGAAGCAGGGCGCCGGTTACGGCATCAATGTGCCCGGCGAGCATCGCTTCCGCTTCCCCGGCAACTGGAAGATCCAGTTGGAGAACACCACCGACGCCTACCACTTCCCGCTGGTGCACAAGAGCTTCCTGTCGTCGGTCGACGAACAGACCCTGGAGCTGTTCGACTTCGTCAAAGGCCCCGGCTACGTCGAGGACCTGGGCAACGGTCACAGCGTGATGGTGATGATCCCGGAGCTGGTCGACCTGGAAGCCGACCTCGACAAGCCGATCCCGGAGCGTTTCGAGTCGCTGGCGGCCGAACTGCGCGACGAAGGCATCGAGGAGCAGCAAGTGCGGCGCATTGTCCGTGCGGTGGGTGGCTCGGGCTTCAACCTCAACCTGTTCCCCAACATCGCCTGCTCGATGGCGTTCTTCCGGGTGCTGCAACCGATTTCGGTGAACGAGACCGAGATCCACCACTCGGTGATCACCATGAAAGACGGCCCGGCCGCCGCCAACCGCTACCGCCTGCGCCTGCACGAGCACTTCCAGGGCCCGATGGGCTTTGGCACACCGGATGACTCCGAAGCCTGGGAGCGCGTGCAGAAAGGCGCCAACGCCGGCGAAGAGCTGTGGATCATGCTCAACCGCGGCTTGCCGGGCGAGACCGCGAGCGAGGATGGGCGGATTTCCGACGTCAGTGCCGAAACCGGCATGCGCGGCGCCTACCAGCAGTGGAAAAAGATGATGTCGGCCTGAGTGTGGAGAACCTTATGAACCTGCAATTGCTGCAAGAAGTCACCGCTTTCATCTGGCAGGAAGGCGACATGCTCGACCATGGCGAGTACGACACCTGGCTGAACCTGTGGACGGCCAAGGGGACCTACATCATCCCGATCAACCCCAGGGAAACCGACTACGCCAATACCCTGAACTACGCCTACGACGACCATCACATGCGCCAGCTGCGCGTGCAGCGGCTGATCGGCGGCGAGTCCATTTCCACCAGCCCGCAACCGCGTACCGTGCGCACGCTCTCGCGCTTTCGCGTGCTGGTCGACGACGGCGTCAACGTCACCGTGCGCTGCGCGCAGAACCTGCGCGAGTTTCGCAAGGAAAGCCTCAAGCACTACAGCGCCGACCTGGTGTACGAACTGGTGCGCGCCGAAGGCGGCTTCAGGATCGAGCGCAAGGTGGTCAGCCTGATCAACAGTGACGATGCCCTTGCCGGCATCGGCTACATCCTCTGAGGACGCGGCCATGAACCACATTGCACTGGTTACCGGCGCGGCCCAGGGACTGGGTATGCGTTTTTGCGCAAGGCTGCTGGCCGCAGGCTTTGCGGTGGTGATCACCGATCGTGACCTGCAGGCCGCCCAGGCCGCGGCCGCGCAACTGGATGCGCAAGGCAGCAGGACCCTGGCACTGAAACTCGATGTCGGCAGCAAGCAGGACTTCGAGCAGGCCCTTGAACAGGTGCTTGCCCGCTTCGGCGCACTGCATGTGGTGGTCAACAACGCCGCAGTGACCAAAACCACGCCGTTGATGCAGATCAGCCCCGAGGAATTCGATGCCGTGGTCGGGCTCAACCTGCGCAGTGTGTTCCTCGGGTGCCAGGTACTGGGTGCGCACCTGGCCGAGGCCGGCTACGGACGCATCATCAACATGGCCTCGCTGGCCGGGCAGAACGGCGGCACCGCCACGGGCGCACATTACGCGGCGAGCAAAGGTGCCATTGTCACCTTGAGCAAGATCTTCGCCAAGGAGTTCGCCAGTCGCGGCGTGACCGTCAATGCCATTGCCCCGGGGCCGATCGATTCACCCGCGGTGCAGGCGGCGGTGCCGGCTGAACGCATGAGCGGCCTGCTGGCCAATATTCCGGTGCAACGCCTGGGCGATGCCGACTTCATCGGTGACCTGATTGTCCAGCTGGCACGGCCTGAAGCCTATTTCACCACCGGGGCGACCTGGGACGTGAATGGCGGCCTGTTCATGCGCTGATCATAGTTCGGGGCGCCTGGCCGCCCCCTGTCGTAATACGGGACACCCGTCATGAATGAACAATTGTTGAACGTAGTGGTGCGCAAGCGCGAGATCCAAGGGGATGGCGTCGCCGTCCTCGACCTGGCCCATAGCGACGGCGCCGAACTGCCGGCATTCGAGGCCGGCGCCCATGTCGACATCCATATCGCCCCTGGCCTGGTGCGCCAGTACTCGCTGTGCAGCGACCCGGCCGACGCTCGGGTGTATCGCCTGGGTGTCCTCAAGGACCCGGCCTCGCGCGGGGGATCGATCGGCGTCCACGACCTGCTGCTCGAAGGCCGCCAGGTGCAGATCAGCGCCCCGCGCAATCTGTTCCCGCTGACCCCGGATGCCAGCCGTTCGATCCTGCTGGGCGGTGGCATCGGCATCACGCCGATGATCGCCATGGCCCATACCCTGCATCAGCAGGGCGCCGACTTCGAGTTGCACTACTGCGGCCGCTCCCGCGAGCGCAGCGCCTTCATGGATGAACTGCGCAACGCGCCGTTCGCGGCGAAGGTGTTTACCCACTTCGACGACGAGGCCGTCGAGCAGCGTCTGGACCTGGCCAGGGTGCTCGGCCCGGGGACCCGCGGTTGCCATATGTACACCTGCGGCCCGTCGGGTTTCATGGACTGGGTGATGGCCGGGGCCCGGCAGCAGGGCTACGCCGAGGACCACATTCACAAGGAGTACTTCCAGGTCGAGGTGGACGCCAGTGGCGAGGGCTTTGAAGTGGTCGCCGCACGCAGCAACAAGACCGTGCAGGTGGCCGAGGGCCAGACCATCCTCGACGCCCTGGCGCAGGTCGGCATCAAGATCGAGATCTCTTGTGAGCAAGGGGTCTGCGGTACATGCCTGTGCGATGTCCTCGAAGGCGAGCCCGATCACCGCGACGTGTACCTGACCGACGAAGAAAAAGCCGCCAACGACCAGATGCTGGTGTGTTGCTCGCGGGCCAAATCCAAGAAACTCGTGCTGGATATCTGAGGAGAATGACCATGGTAGAGGTAGCCAGTTTTCGCAACGCGATGGCAATGCTCGGCGGGGCAGTGTCGGTCATCACCACCGATGGCCCTGCCGGTCGCTTCGGCTTTACCGCATCGGCGGTGTGCAGCGTGACCGACTCACCGCCGACCTTGCTGGTGTGCATGAACCGTGCATCGAACTCCAATGCCCACTTCAAGGCCAACGGCACCCTGTGTGTGAACGTGCTTGCGGGGTCCCACCAGGCCTTGTCCGGCTCGTTCGCCAACAAGGCGCTGAGCATGGACGAGCGCTTCGCCACCACAAGCTGGAGCATACTGGAAAGCGGCGCGCCGGTGATGCTGGAGGCCCTGGTGAACTTCGACTGCCGTATTGCCCAGGTGCACGAGATCGGCTCGCACAGCATCTTCTACTGTGAGGTCCAGGACATTCGCTACAGCGGTGCCGAGGAGGGCCTGGTGTACTTCAACCGTGCCTACCACCGGGTGTGCGAAGCCTCCAAGGCCTGCTGAATGACGTGCGTGTGCCTTTTTGCCCAGTGGCTCCCTGGGCATTTTCATCCAGGCAGGCGCAGCACACGACCGGCACTTACAGGGTTTCGAGGTTGTGGAATACCACTTCAAGCATGCGGTTGAGGCGTTGCACCTGCGCGTCGGTCAGGCCCTTGAAGCTGCGCTGGAACAACTCGCGGGTGACGTCCTGCATGCGCTCGATGGTCTGCAGGCCCTGCGCGGTGATGCGTACCTGGGTGACACGGCCGTCTTCCAGGCTCGGCGCGGTATCGACCAGGCCGTCGTCCTTCATGCGGTAGACGATCTTGGTGATGGTCGACAGCTTGGCGATGGCATGGGTGGAGATTTCCGAAATGCTCGACTCACCGTTTTCATTGAGGATCCACAGGACACGCCAGCGTGGCACATCGAGGTCGACCTTCTTGAGCAGGCGCTCCATGTTCTGGGTGTAGCGGCCATGCGCCCGGGCCAGCCAGTAAAAGGGGAAATCTTCCTTGCGAAACTCTTCGCTGGCGGGGTCGTAATGGCTCTTGCCTTGCTTCTTCGAGTTGCTCATCGATTCACTTACTTGTGCGGAGTTGGTCGCGCCATCTGGGACGGCCCGGCGAATTGGCTACAACGACAGTGCGGCGAATCAGACCATGAAGCGATCAGAAAAGCCATCACAACTAGTTGAATATTCACCTGACATTTCAAGTTTAAAACCAAGTCGAGTGCCGGCGCCACGTCCGGCAGCGATTCTGCCAAGGGGATAGAAAGCATGACCATCATAGTGCAGACCCTCGACCTGGGGGGCAACGGCCCCCGGGTGGTGGTCAAGGACACCATCGATGTCGCCGGCGTGGCGACCCGAGCCTCCAGCCGTGCGCTGGAGGCGGCACCGGTAGCGGTGGAGCATGCCAGGGTGGTGAGCCACCTGCTGGCCGCCGGCGCACGCCTGACCGGCAAGGTCAGCCTGCATGAACTGGCCTTCGGCACCACCGGGATCAATCACTACATCGGCACCGCGGCCAATCCGCGCTATCCCGGGCGCATTCCGGGCGGTTCTTCCAGTGGTTCGGCGGCGGCGGTTGCCGCCGGCCTTGCCGATTTCAGCCTCGGCACCGATACCGGTGGCTCGGTGCGCGTACCGGCCTGTTGCTGTGGCGTGTTCGGCCTCAAGCCGACCTTTGGTCGGGTCAGCCGCGAGGGTGTGATGCCGGCGCGCACCAGCCTCGACTGCGTTGGCCCGCTGGCGGCCTCGTTGCCGATGCTGGTGCGGGCCATGAGCATGATCGATCCGGGCTTCGTGCCGGCGCCGGTGCCCGACAGCGCCCGTATCGGTGTACTGCACGTGACCGCCGAAGCGCAGATCCAACGGGCCGTATTCGGCGCTTTGAGTGCCAGCGGCCTGCCACTGGGCAGCGTAAGCTTCCAGCACTTTCGGGCAGCCTATGAAGCCGGCATGGTGGTGATCAACCGCGAAACCCATGACGCCTGTGGCCATTTACTGGTAACCGAACAGGTCGGCGCCGACATCGCCGGTCGCCTGGCGGCGGCCGGGCAGACCAGCGACAGCGCGCTGGCCGAGGCCGAAACCGTGCGCCAGGCCTTCACCGCCGAAGTCGATGAAGCACTGGCGAGCTACGATGTCATCGCACTGCCGACCCTGCCGGACTTCCCCCTGCGCCTGGAAGAGGCCGCCGACACCCGGGCGGTGCTGGGCATGACCTCGTTGGTGCGCCCGTTCAACCTGTCCGGCCACCCGGCGCTGACCCTGCCACTGGGCAGTGAATCAGGGCTGCCGGTGGGCTTGCAGCTGGTAGCGGCCAAGGGCGCCGACGCGCAGTTGCTGGCGATCGCCGAACGCTTGCTGCTGAACCTCTATGGCGCGGGCAAGCCGACCCCTTGATGGGCACCACTCCCTGGGGCCGGCACTGCGCGGCCCCGATCCTGGTAAAGGAGACGTTGCATGACCGAGATCGCCGATTTGCAGGCGCGCCTGCAGGTGTTTGAAAGCCAGCAGGCCATACGGGTCTGCATCAATCGCTATATGGCACTGTGCGACAGGCTCGATGCCGACACGCCGATCGACGAGCTGGCCGGACTGTTCACCCGTGACGCGGTATGGGAGGGGAAGGGCGCCAAGTATGCGGCCAGTTTCGGCGGCTACCGGGGCCGGGAGGCCATCGGCGCCATGTTCGCCACCTACATGAAGACGCCGGCGCACTTTGCCCTGAATGTGCATTTCCTGACCAGCGAGGTCATCGAGATGGAGGGGGAGATCGGCGTGGGGCAATGGGTGATGCTGCAGACCAGCACTTTTGCCGACGGGGCGTCGCACCTGAATGCCGCGCGCTTGAGGGTACGCTTCGCCTGTGAAGAGGGCCAATGGCGCATGGCCCATTTCCAGACCGAGAACCTGTTCAGCCGCCCCACCGGCCCATGGAACAGTGAAGCACCGTTGCCGGTGCCGGAAAAAGATTGAGGTGAGGCGGAGCCCCCGGGCCTGGGGCTATTCGCGGGCCAGGTAAGCCTGGCCCTTGTCGGGCCCTTACTTGATCCCTGCCAGGAAACACGTCACGGCCTGGCGCTCGCCGGCATCGGCCATGCCGGCATAGGGCATGTAGGTGCCGGGAACGGCAGCCTGGGGCTGTTCGATGAAGGCGGCGACGCCCTGGGCGGTCCAGGCCGCCTTTTGCGACTTCATCGCCTGGGAATAGGTGACGCCCTGCAGGGTGCCTGGCGTGCGCCCGATCACACCGTGCAGGTTGGGGCCCATCAGGGTCGGGCCGTCCTTTTGTGCCGTATGGCACGCTGCGCAGTCACGGGCGAACAGATGTTCGCCTTGCTCGCGTTGCGGTGCGGCGCATTCGCTGGCGAGGGCCAACTGGCTGCTCATGGCCAGGGAGGCCAGCACAAAGGGGATTGCGAATTTGCTGCGTACGACGTTCGACATCTCACACGGTTCCTGATTGTGGCTGAATGCAGCTACAGGCTGCTTATTGTTGGAAGGCGACACGGGCGATTGTGCGCCCGTGGCCAATGCCGGGTTGTGTGCTGCCTGCCAGGCCGTTTGTTGTGCCTGTCAGGCCGCCTTGCTGGCGTGCCATTTACGGTACTCGCCGGGGGTCATGCCAAAACGCCCCTTGAACGCGGTACTGAAGTAGCTGGAGTCGGAAAAGCCCCAGGCGTAGCCGAGCGAGGACACTTTCTGGTCCATCGCCGGGTTGCGCAGGCTCTCGGCGCAAAAGTCCAGGCGGCGGTTGCGGATGTACTGGGCGATGACCAGCCCGCGCTTGGAAAACACCCGATACAGGCTGCGCATGGAGATCCCCACCTCCCGGGCGATGACCTCCGGCGTGAGCTCGTCGCAGGTGATGCGCTGGTCGATCAAGGCCACGGCTTTCTGGAACAGGCGTTCGTGGCTGCCGGATACCGAGTCCTGGGCAATGCCGGGGCGTAACAGGGTGACCAGCGCGTCGAGCACCGCCTGGCTTTCCGGAACCGCCAGCTGCTGCATCCGCCCGGTCTCCAGCATCATTTGCCCGGCCAGCGTGGCCAGCGGCGTTTGTGCGCACAGGCGTCTGCCACACTGGACGGCGATACCGCGGGTGCTGCTTTGTACCTGGGCGCGCGGCAGGATCATGGACAGCTGCCGGGATTGCTGGTGAAAGTGCATGTCCAGCGGTTTGCTGGCGTCGATGATGGTCAGGTCGCCGGGCTGCAGTTCGATGCGCGCGTCCTGGTGTTCGATGCGCGAGGTACCGGCGATCTGCAGCACGGCGTAGTAGTTGTCGGCACCACTGGCCAGGATTTCCTGACGCCCACGAAACAGGTTCACCTGCGTCATGTCAACGAAGCTCAGGGAGATCTGGCCTACCTGGCGCTTGTCGAGATGACCGCAAAATCCCTGGTCAAGCTTTCGTCCGTTGAAGTGACCGCAGGCTTCGTTGACCTGGTGCATCCAGGCGTGGAAGTTGTCAGTGGTAAAACGGGGTGCGTGATTCATGGATGCCTCGTGGGAAATCTGCAAACCGATCGCTTTGGCGACTCTTGGAATGGGGGTATGCGACACTATTCACTTGAATATTCAAGCAATAATCGCGCCAAAGGCCGGGCGACAGGTTAGTGTTTTCCAATCAAGGTCTTGTTTTAAAAGAATTAATATTTTGGCTTGAAGCATTCGTGCCGGCTTTTGCACGGCAGAAACCTGTGAGCGTCGCTTCAAAATGTAGCGTCAGGCGCGCGGGTGTTTCCCGGCGACGCAACATTTGGGAACACCGGGTAGGATGAAGGTGCGGCGACCTGAGGCGTCAGTGCCGGAGGCCGTCGTCGATGACGATGCCCTGGGCCCGCAGCGCCTGGATCAAGCCCCGGCGGACCTTGGGCAGGTCAAGCATGCTCTGGCTGCGTAGCCGGCCGACTTCCTGCGCCGTGTAGCGCTGCCAGTGCTCCGGCGTACTGCTGCCGGCCATGCCGTCGCGGTCCAGCAGCCAGTTGAGCAGGTCGGCGACCTGCTGGTCATTGAGCGCCGACTGGGAAACGCCCGGCACCCTGACCAGGAACTCACGGCCACCCTCGACCTTGAGAAAGTTGCCGACGAAGCCCTCCAGGCGCGGCGTATCGTTCTGTGCCGAGCCCTGGCCACGGTCCAGGTGGCAGCCGGCGCACTGCAGTAGATAGTTGACCGGCGTCGAGTAGGCCGCCCGGGCAATCGGCAGCGGCGGGGCTTCATTGCCCGGCGTCGGTCGCTGATCGGGGACGGGCAGCGTCCTTGCCTGGGCGCAGGGCAGCGACACACAGGCAAGCAGCAGTGCCGCAAGGCCCTTGGACGCGGTCATGGCCTACACGGCCACGCCACGAATGACGGTGATCGTGCAGTTGTAGACCTTCGATTGCGCCCCCAGGCACCAGTTGATGTCGTTGTTGTTGAAGGGCCGGTAGAGTGGTTGCTCGTCGTCGTTACGGGTGCAGGTGCACTGCCCGCAGGCATGCTTACCACAGCAGTCGTTATAGGAAATGATGTAGTTCTTGCCATCGGCCGGGTTGCGGCAGGTGCCGATCCAGGTCACCAGCGAGACGTCCGTGCCCGGTGGGCAGGCGGTCACCGAACCGCCGCAGCACGAGCAGAGGAAGCCGTCGATGGAGCAATTGCGCCAGTAGTCGCAACGGGTCGGGTCGCCCGGGTCGCCCATCTTCGGCTGCTCGGACGCCAGCGCCCTGGCCGTGCGGTCAATCGGCAGCAGTACCGGCAGGGCAACCCCGACCACCAGGAACGAGCCCAGGCGTGCCAGCAGGTGTCGGCGTGAGGTGGTATCGGCGACATGACGCGTGGAACGTTCGAACAGTTTGTCGATGAAGTTCATGGTCATGCTCCACGGTCAAGGGTGGGCGCGGTGATTGCCAGGGTCGGCCACCGGCTGGCCGTGCAAGTAGTGCTGCAGGCTGGCGCTGCCCAGATGCCGGGTTTCCAGCAGGCTGTCCAGATGCTCGCGGGAGTTGACCAGGCCCTTGGCGCGCAGCACGCCGGCCGGGTCGACCAACACCGCGTAGGGCAGCTTGCCGATCTGGTAGGTCATGCCAATCTCGGGGCCGACCACGTAAGTGGCGTTGTGCAGTTGATGGGTTTCAATCAGGGTTTGCTGCTCGGCCATGTCGCCATCGCTGATGTAGATCACTTGCAGTTCACCGGCATTGTCCCTGGCAATGGATTTGACTGCCGGCAGCAAGGATTTGCACACCGGGCAGCCCGGCGCCAGGAAGAACAGCAGCTGGGCACGGTCGCTGCGATAACCGATAGTGACCGCACGTCCCTGGCGGTCGGCGGCGGTGACCCTCGGCGCAGGGTCGTTGACCGCCACGCCTTTGTCCACCATCAGGGCGCCAGCCGGCGCGATGCGGCCGTGCAGCACGCCGATCTGGCGGACCAGGGCCATGACGGTGAAGGCAACTGCGATCAGCAACAGCCAGAGCAGGATGTTCGAAGCAATGAGCAGTTCCATGGGCTAGCGTCCAGAAAAGTCAGCAAGGCGTGGCTGATTGGCGAGCAGGCCATCCACTGCCAGGTGGATCAGCAGCGCCACGGCGCTGGCAGCGATCACCACGAAAATATCCAGGGCATCCAGGACGCGCTCGCTGGCGGAGCTGGCCGCGACCACGGCGAGCAGGGCGATGACCAGGTTGCGTAACAGCAGCACCGGGCGCAGCGGTTGCCTGGCACCGGGGCCGGCGCAGCCACAGTCGATGCCGCGGCGGCCGCGCCACAGGTTCAGGCCGATGGCGCTGGCGTACAGCGCCATCAACAGGATTACACCGATCGCCGCCTGAGGGCGCCAGGCCCCCAGCACCAGGGCCGACGCCAGGGCCAGTTCGCTGATCGCCAGGATCGCGGTGGCGGCCGGTGCGAGGAACCCCGGCAGCAGCTCATAGGCGTGGACAATCCGGGTGAAACCCTGCCAGTCGCGCACTTTATGCCAGGCGGCGCCCGCGAGCAGCGCCGCCAGCACCGTGCTGCTGGCCGTCACGAGTACAGGATCGAGCATCCGCGGCCTCCCGCTTACCAGGGGCTGAGGGTCAGTATCGGGGTGTCGGCGATCTTGTCCATGGCACCGCTATGCTTGCCGGTGGTCAGATCGAAGAACTGCACGCCCCCTTCCAGGTCGGTACCCACAAGAATAGGCGCCTTGTCACTGCTCGCCTGCAGGCTCCAGACCGGCTTGGGCGATTCGAGCACGCCGACCTTCCTGCCGGTCTTCAGGTCGAAGGCCCAGATCGTGGTGCCGGGGTCTTCCCATTTGCCGTCGCTGTGCTGGTCGTGCATCAGTGCGTAGAGTCGGTCCAGTCTCGGGGCCAGGGCCAGGACCTGCCAGCCGCCGGGCGCCCAGCCTTGCTTGCGTTCTTGTTCGCTGACCAGCGACCAGGTGGGCAGGGGCGTGGTCTTGCCGTCGGCGAAGCTGACCGGAAGGATCTCGCCGTCGGTGCTGGTGAAGTAGTAGGTATCGCCATTGGCGATGGCGCGTTCATTCAGGCGCACCTTGTCGGGGTCGAAAAACGGCGTCCTGGTTCGGCCCGTTTCCTGGCCGTGGTCATCCAGGGTCACCACCTGCAACTGACCGTCACCACACAGCGAGGCAAAGCCGCGCGTGCCGACCGGGTAGTTGAGGACACAACCGCTGATGTCGATTTCCGCGGCGACGCTCCTGCTCTGGGTGTTGACCACCGTGACCGAGGTCGAGGGCGTCAGGTTGAAGATATAGGCCAGCTGGTTGTCGGCGCTGATCCCCAGCGCGTATTTCTCGGTCAGCACCGAAGCGCGTTTGCCGGGCAGCACCACCTCCCAGGTGGGGCGCAGGGTCTGGGTGTCCCAGGCGACCAGCACGTCCGTGCGCTCGCCGTAGGAGCCGCGGGAGTAGAACAGGTTGGCCGAGTACAGGGTCTTGTTGTCCGGGCTCAGGGCGGTGGGGGCGACAAAGGCGTTGGTGGTCATGCCCAGCATGCGCTTTTGCTTGGGATCGACCACCACCACGCGGCCGGCGATGGGGTTCTTGAAGTCCACGTCAAGAATGTAGACACGGTGCGGATCGGGCGGGAACGGCAGCACCGTCGCACCTATTTCATCGACGGGAAGGTCGGCCCGTACGCCACTGGTGGCCATGGCGAGTGCCAGGGCCGTGCAGATGCAATGCCTGTCTACGCGACGCATGGCGATCTCCGGCGTTGTTCTGATTATGCAGTGATAGCATCCCGCAGGCGCAGCTGCTACTGGCTGACCAGAAGCGCCGACGACAACCAGCGCGCCGCCGCCTGCACATCGCTCTCGCGGGCATCCACCCAGCGAGCACCGTCGCGGCTCTGCTCACGCTTCCAGAACGGCGCGCAGGTTTTCAACTGATCCATGATGTAGGCGCAGGCCTCGAACGCTTCCTGGCGGTGCAGGCTGGCGACGCCGACCAGCACGATCGGTTCCCCGGCGGCGATGCTGCCGACCCGGTGGACCACCTCGACATCGAGCAGCTGCCAGCGCTGGCGGGCGGCGGTGACGATGCTCTCCAGGCTCTTTTCGGTCATGCCGGGATAATGTTCGAGAAACAATTCGCTGACACCGGTGATCGTCAGCCCCAGGTCGCGCACGTAACCGGTAAAGGTCACCAGGGCGCCGAGGCCCCGGGCACGGGCGCGCAGTGCCTCGATCCGGCGGTTGCAGTCGAGCGCCTTGTGCTGGACGGTGATGGCCATGCTAGCCCCCGGTCACTGGCGGAAAGAAGGCGATGTCGTCGCCATCGCACAAGGGCTCGTCCAGCGAGCAGAGTTCCTGGTTGCGTGCGCACATCAGGTTGGCCTGGCCCAGGGTCTGCTCCCAGACTGCGCCGCGGCTGACCAGCAGCTCACGCAAGGCCCGCAGGTCGGTCAGGGTCGGCAGCCAGGGCAGCGACTCGCCCTCCAGGCCCAGTTGCTCGCGGTAGCGGGCGAAGTACTGCAGGCGAATCATGGCGTTTGCTCCAGCTGATAAAGTCCCGAGCGGCCGCCGGCTTTACGCAGCAGCCGCACCCAGTCGATCTGCATGCTGCGATCGACACCCTTGCACATGTCGTACAGCGTCAGCGCGGCGATGCTGGCGGCAGCCAGGGCCTCCATCTCCACCCCGGTGACGCCCTTGAGGCTGCAGGTGGCAACGATGCGTACCGAGTCCGGTGTCACCGCCTTCAACTCGACGCTGATGGCCGTCAGCAGCAGCGGATGGCACAGCGGGATCAGCTCATGGGTGCGCTTGGCCGCCATGATGCCGGCCACCCGCGCCACGGCGAACACGTCACCCTTGGGATGGCCACCGGCATTGATCAGGTTGAGCGTTTCCGGCTTCATCCTCACCCAGGCTTCGGCCATGGCCTCGCGACGGGTCTCGGACTTGTCGGTCACATCGACCATATGGGCATTGCCGCGACTGTCCAGATGGGTCAGGGCCGGTGCAGGTTCAAACGGTTGGTTCATTGACACTCCGTGGCAGCCTGGAAACAGACTGCCGAACGTTATTCAAGTTTAATGCTGTGCAACTACGGCGAGTAATTGCCGGCTACGAAGAACCCCAGGCGCGTCCAATCGCTTGCTTTGATCAGGCAATATGAGGTTTCAATCAGGGCGAAGTTGTTAGTGTCTCGAAGTTTAACTAAGGCGGTATTAACCTTGTTCGCCAAGCATGGCTTTCACTTCGGCAAAACACTTCTCCGCCAGTGCCGAACGCGGTTCGGTCCGGCGCAGCAGCAAGCCGATGGGGGCGTGTACGCTGGCACTGGAGATCGGCAGGATGCGGATGTGCTCGCTCAATTCTTCCAGGCCGTACTGCAGCGGCATGATCGCGCAGCACATGCCGGCGCACACGGCCTGGATCAGTTGGTAGGTGGAGTCGCTTTCCAGCACCGTCAGCGGGTTCAGGCCACGGCTGCGAAAGCTCAGGTCCACCGACTGGCGGTAATGCATGCCTTGCGACAGCAGCCCCAGGGGCAGTTCGCCGAGCGCTTCCCACGAAAGCTCCGGTTGCTCGAACTCAAAATGCCGGGTGTCGTACAGCAGGCCCATGCTGGTGGAACCCAGTTCGATCACATCGAAATAGGCGGTGTTGATCTGGTCCAGGTAGCAGATCCCCAGGTCGAGCTGGTTGCGGCTCAGGCCGTCGGTGACCTGCTCAGAGCTCAGGGAACTGAGCTGGAACTGCAGCTCCGGGTAGCGCTGGGCCAGCGGCTGGAGGAACTGCATGGGGTTGAAGCTCGACAGCGGCACCATGCCCACGCGCAGGCTCCCGACTATCTGCCCCCGGCAACTGGCGGCTTCGGCCTGCAGCCCGTCATAGGCGGCCAGCAGCGTGCGGGCCCAGCCCAGGATGCGCTCGCCGGCCTCGGTAAAGCCCTCGAAACGCTGGCCACGGGTCACCAGCACCAGGTTCAACTCATCTTCCAGGTTGCGCAGGCGCATCGACAGGGTCGGCTGGGTGATGTGGCACAGCGCGGCGGCCTGACCGAAATGACGGGTCTGGTCCAGCGCGATGAGGAATTTGAGCTGTTTGATATCCATGGCACGGCCTGGCTGAAGAAATGGAAGGCATAAACGGGCGTTTCAAGCATAGCGCGTGTCTTGGGCCATCGCCCTGACCGCTGAACTAGCCCATGAACTTGCAAGTTGCTGCACGTTATAGCGAAGTATTCCAGGCGTCCAATGGGTATTTATTAACGGATGATAGACGGGGTCGATAGCGGCACTTTCAACTGTCTCGATAGAGCGGTTCGATGGGGTGTTTGAAACTGTCGATTGGACGCGGATTTTAATTGTCTCTAGTTTCCCTGCAATTAACAGTCGCACAGCAGAGGTTTACATGAGCATCAAACTGGATGCGCTATTTGTTCCGCTGAACATCGCGGTTTTGACCGTCAGCGATACCAGAACCTTCGAGACCGATACCTCCGGCGAGCTGCTGGCCAGTCGTGCCGTGGAAATGGGCCATCGGCTGGTCGCCCGTACCTTACTCAAGGACGACCTGTACAAGATCCGCGCCCAGGTCGCGACCTGGATCGCCGACGAGCAGGTGCAGGTGGTGCTGATCACCGGCGGCACCGGGTTTACCGGGCGCGACAGCACCCCCGAGGCGGTGGCCTGTCTGCTGGACAAGCACATCGACGGCTTCGGTGAGTTGTTCCGCGCGCTGTCGATCCTGGATATCGGCACCTCGACGGTGCAGACCCGCGCCCTGGCCGGCATGGCCAACGGCACCCTGGTGTGTTGCCTGCCGGGCTCTACCGGCGCCTGTCGCACGGCCTGGGAAGGCATCCTCGTCGAGCAACTGGATGCGCGGCATCGGCCCTGCAACTTCGTCGCCCACCTCAAGCCCGGCAACGCCTGCGAGTCGCGTCAATGAAGGCCAGCCCCTTGCTCGCCGTGGACCAGGCGCTGGGCCAGTTGCTGCAGCTGGCGGCGCAGGCCCCGTTGGAGGCTGTGGATCAGGTGTGCCTGGAGGATGCCGATGGGCGCGTACTGGCCCATGACCTTGTGGCCAGGACCGATTCGCCGCCCTGGTCCAACAGCGCAATGGACGGTTATGCGTTCAGGCTGGCGGAGGCCGAGCGCGAGCCTTTGCCGGTATCACAGACAATTTTTGCAGGTACGTCCCCTGAACCACTGGCGCCGGGCACCTGTGCGCGGATCTTTACCGGCGCGCCGGTTCCGCAGGGCGCCGACTGTGTGCAGCTCCAGGAGAACTGCCGGGTTGATGCTGACGGTCGTGTGTCATCGACGGTGCCCCTGGTTTTTGGGGCGAACATCCGTGTACAGGGCGAGGAGATTGGCGTCGGCGCGCCGCTGCTTGCCGCTGGGACCGTGCTCGGGCCGGTGGCATTGGGCGTGCTGGCGGCGCAGGGGATAGACCGCGTCGCGGTGCTGCGCAAACCCCGGGTGGCACTGTTGTCGACCGGCAATGAGCTGGCGAAGGCAGGCGCGACGCTTGCGCCTGGGCAGATTCATGACAGCAACCGGATCGTGCTCAGGACGTTGTTGCGCCGGCTGGGCTGCGATGTCATCGACCTTGGTGCGGTCAGGGACGAGCTGCCGTTGGTTCGTGCGGTGCTCGATCAGGCCGCCGGTGCCGACCTGATCATCAGCAGCGGCGGTGTGTCGGTCGGTGATGCCGACTGTATCGGCAGCTTTTTGCGCGAAGGCGGGGAGGTGAAACTGTGGAAGCTGGCGATCAAGCCTGGCAAGCCGTTCACCTTTGGTTTGATCAACACTGTGCCGTTCATAGGCTTGCCGGGTAATCCCGGTTCCGCGCTGGTGACCTTTCTGTTGCTGGCCCGGCCTTACTTGCTGCGGCGGATGGGGGTGGAGCAGGTCGAACCCTTGCGTGTGCCTGTGGTTGCGGGGTTCGACTGGCCGAAGGCGGGCAATCGCCAGGAGTACCTGCGGGTGCGGGTCGAGCAGGGGCGCGCGGTGTTGCAGGCCAGCCAGAGTTCGGGGACTTTGCTCAGTGCCGTCGAGGCTGACGGTGTGCTCGAAGTGCCTCGCGGAAAGACCTTCAGATCCGGTGAGCGGCTCGATTTCATTTCCTTTGCCTGTTTGGTCAGTCCGGGTAGGTCTCATTGATCGGCCAGGGTTTGGCTTTGTGAGCTTATCCATTCGATGTGGCGAGGCTGCCGGCCCCTTCCGCCTTTACGGCGGCCTACTTTTCTCTTGGGAAAAGTAGGCAAAACCGCTTGCTCCTGCATCCGGCCCTGCGCTGCGCTCCGGGTCCCCTCGCTCCGGCGCCCTCCGGGGCCACGCGGCCTACGACTTGCTTCGCCAAGTCTACGGCTCGCGTTCTTCGGCTACGCCGAAGGTGCTGCGCACGCCCCTACAGGCACCTCCACTCGGCCTCCTGAAGTCGCATTCTGCGGCGCCTGAACTGACGTGCATGAAGAGCAAGAGCAAGAGCAAGAGCGGGCCGTTACGCACTTTGGCTTTGTGTATGGATCGGACACAGGGTGGACAGGTGTGCGGGGAGATGGTTGACACTTTTCGGCAGGTAAAGCTGCCGGAAATTCGAAATGCCCTGGAACGCGAGAGACGCCACGCCCTGCGGCGCCTGAAACAACGCGCATCAAAATCAAGAGCAAGAGTGGGAGCGGGCTTGCCCCGCGATGGCGTCAGCCTGGCTGCGCCAGACTCTGCTCTCGAAGATGCGTCAGTGCAGGCGCCGCCCGTAACTTCGCGACTTCAGGAGGACACCGTAGCGAGGGGACCCGGAGCGCAGCGTAGGGCCGTATGCAGGAGCGAGCGGTTTTGGTTCCTTTTGCCAAGACAAAAGGGACCCGCCGTAAGGGCGGAAGGGGCCGGCAGCCTCGCCACATCGAATGGATATGCTCGCATCCTCAGCAACCCAACCCAAGGTTCAAAGCCCCCTGGGTTTCGTGGAGAGATTGTTTACAGCAACGGCAGCGTATAACTGACGATCAGCCGGTTCTCATCCTGGTCACGCTGACTGGCAACCCCTGGCGTGGTATCCGCAGGCAGACCACTGCGCATACTGGTGTTCTTCCAGGTCAGCCCCAGCCCCTTGAATCCCCCCGAGGGGATCACGTAGCTCAGGGCCACATCGCGCTCCCACTCACCCCGATCCACACCACGCCCACTGATATCGTCGGCATTCAGGTACAGCAGGCTCAAGCCCAGCCCCGGAACGCCGGCAGCGGCAAAGTCGTAGGTGTAGCGAGCCAGCCAGGTGCGTTCACCGGCCCGGTTGAACTTGAGCAACTGCGCATCGGTGACCAGGTAGGTACTGGTGCCTTCGCCATCGCCACGATTGAGGTAGGGAAAGTCGCTCTGGCCCGTCAACACCTGATATCCCGCGCCCAGGCCATGGCCGTTCTGGCTATAGGTGAACATCCCGCTGTAGACGTTATTGTCCACCTCACCACGCTTGACGCCATTGCCGTAGTAACCGCTGCTCAGGTAACCGTCTGCACGGCCGGCACTGCTGGCGTTGTTGCCGTCCGCCGTGCTGATAAATACCCGGATATCGCTCTTGAGCGTGCCGCCCCCCAGCGGTTGGCTGTGCACCAGGCCGACGAAGTGCTGCTGGTAGAAGTTGTCCAGCTCACCGTAGTAGTACTGCAACAGCAGGTTCTTGGCGGTCTTGTAGTCGGCGCCGGCGAAGTAGAAGTGATTGCTGTCGCGCGCGCTCGCACTGCTGCCATTGGCGCCGGCGATGCTCAGGGCGCGCCAGTCCGTGGAGTTGCGCCCGCGGGTGTGCTCCAGCTGGCCCGCGGTCAGGCTCAGGTTGTCGATCTCGCCGGAGGTCACCTGCGAGCCCTGGTAGGTCAGGGGCAACAAGCGCGCATCGTTGTAGACCACCACCGGCAGTTTCGGCAGCAGGGTGCCATAACGCAGCTCGGTCTTCGACCACCGCGCCTTGGCGGTCAGGCCCAGGCTGCTGAAGTTGTCCGTGGCCGTGCCGTCATGCGCCAGCGGGAACACCGTGCCCGGCTGGCGTTCGATGCCCGGCTTGCCGGCCTTGCCGCCGCCGTCCAGGCGCACGCCGAGCAAGCCCAGGGCGTCCACGCCGAAACCGACCGTGCCCTGGGTGTAGCCGGAGGCATAGTTGAGCAGGAAGCCCTGTCCCCATTCGCTCTGCTTGCTGGGTGCGGCAGCACCATTGCGGTTGTCGGTGTCGATGTAGAAATTGCGCAGGGTCAGGCTGGCCTTGCTGTCGTCGATGAAGCCGGCGGCGCTGGCACAGGTGTGGGCCAGGCTCGCGCCCAGGGCGACGGCCAGGGACAGGGTGCAACGTTTCATGGGGACTGCTCCTTATGGATGACGCGGTGAAGCGGGCACGCGAAGGCGCGCGAGCGTTCGTTGCGCTCGCGGCGTGGGGGTGTCAGGTAAAGGGGGTGGGCAAGCGGTGCCTGAGGGGCCTCAGGCAATCTGGCTCAAGTCAGAATGAAGTCGACCGGTACCAGCGGCGAAGGCAGGTCGGTGTGGCCCAGCGCGCCGAGGATCTCGCGTTCGATGGTACGCACCATCGCATCGGTGGGCAGATCGTTCTCATCGCGACCGAACGGATCTTCCAGTTCGTCGCTGATCGCATCCAGCCCGAAAAAGGTGTAACTGACGATGGCGGTGAACAGCGGCGCCAGCCAGCCCAGCGGCTCGGCCATGGCAAAGGGCAGCAGTACGCAGAACATGTAGATGGTGCGGTGCAGCAGCAGGGTGTAAGGGAAGGGCAGCGGCGTGGCCTTGATCCGCTCGCACACCGCCTGGGCTTCGGACAGCCCCTTCAGGCGCTGCTCCAGGGTCACGTAACGCCATTCGCTGATCTGCTCGCTGCTGGCCAGCGCCGAACACTGCGCCCCGGCCAGTTGCAGGATACCGTCACTGACGTTCCAGGCCGGCAGGCTGTTGGCCTCTGGCAGCCATTGCCTGGCCGCCGCCACTTCGTCTTCGTTGCGCAGCCTTGCGTTGAGCGCATGGGCGTATCCGCACAAGCTCATCAACAGGGCGCTCCTGCGGCGTTTGTCGCTGATCACCACGCTTTCGCGAATGAACGAGCGCACCTCGATGATCACCTGGCCCCAGGCCTTGCGGCCCTCCCACCAGCGGTCGTAGCAGGCGTTGTTGCGAAAGCTCATGAAGATCGACAGGGAGATCCCGAGCAGGGTGAAGGGCGTGGCGTTGACCCGGGAAAAGAACGCCGGGTGCAGGTTCTCCAGCAACACGATCAGCGAAGCCAGCAGCGCGACCATCAGGGTACGCCGGGCCACGCGCTTGGCGATCGAGCCCTTGAGCGCGACCAGCACATTGAGCAGGTTGGGTTTGGGATGGACGACCATGGGCGTTCCTCAGCCTCCTGTCATGTTCATGAAGCGCAGGATCTGCACCTCGCCATCGACCTCGAAGTGATGGCGGTAGGGCTTGAGCGCCATGGCGCTGCGGATGGCCTTTTCCAGCCGCTCGCTGTCGCCCGGGTGGGCGCGCAGCACGTGCTTGAGGTCAGCGGAGTGCTCGTTGCCCAGGCACAACAGCAAGCGCCCCTCGACGGTCAGGCGCACGCGGTTGCAACTGCCGCAGAAGTTGTGGCTGTGAGGCGAGATAAAGCCCAGGCGGATGTGCGGCGCTTCGGCCAGGCGCCAGTAGCGCGACGGGCCCTGGGTCGATTCGGCCGACTCGATCAGGGTGAAATGCTCGGCGATCCGGGCGCGCACCTCATCGCTGGAGCAGTAGGATTCGCTGCGCTGGTGTTCGCTGATGATCCCCAGGGGCATTTCCTCGATGAAGCAGATGTCCAGCTCACGGTCGATGGCGAAGCGGATCAGGTCGATGACCTCGTGATCGTTGCGGCCCTTGAGCACCACGCAATTGAGCTTGGTGCGGCGAAAGCCGGCGGCCCGGGCGGCGTCGATGCCGGCGATGACCTGGGCCAGGTCGCCGGTGCGGGTCAGTTCCTTGAAGCGTTGGCTGTCGAGGCTGTCGAGGCTGATGTTCAGGCGCGACAGGCCGGCGTCGAACAGCGGCTTGGCCAGGCGCGTGAGCTGCGAGCCGTTGCTGGTCATGCACAGCTCGCGCAGGCCCGGCAGGGCGGCCAGCCGTGCGCAAAAATCGACGACGCCCCGGCGCACCAGCGGCTCGCCACCGGTCAGGCGGATCTTGCGGGTACCCATGGCGACGAAGCGCTCGGCGATCTGGTATTGCTCTTCCAGGGTCAGCAGACGCTGGCGCGGCAGGAATTGCATGTCTTCGGCCATGCAGTAAACGCAGCGAAAGTCGCAGCGGTCGGTAACCGACATGCGCAAATAATCGATTTTTCGACTGAACCCGTCGAGCAGTTCTGTATTGGCGTTATTCACGACTGCCATAACCTCTTAAACTGACTTTCGTCGATTTATCCACTGCATGAAAGGGGGAGTAACAACTCTGTTGGGCGAGGATAGGCAGGGGGCTGTTGCAGCGTCAAATTGCTTTTAGTGACCGGTTGATAAGAACGCTCTATCACCGCCTGGAGCCCTTGTGATTCGTGGCTTGCAGGCGTGATAGACGGTTCCGATCACCCTGTCATAACTTTCGATTGGACGCTGCCTGGGTCAAACAATAGGCTGCCGGCATTGCAAGACTTATGTGTCGATTAAAACAACTCGGCAATAACTTTCATAAGTTCTCTGCGTCCTGTGTGCCAATCGAGGAATACCCAGATGAGTGAAGAAGAGCATATTAAAAGCTATAACGCGCCGGCCGCCGGTTGGGGCGCACTTAAAAGTGTGACCAAGGCCTGGCTCGGCAGCGAGAACGCTTTCAAGAACCTTCGGATGATGCTCAAGACCAACCAGAACGGTGGCTTCGACTGCCCGGGTTGCGCCTGGGGGGAGTCACCTGAAAACGGCATGGTCAAGTTCTGCGAGAACGGCGCCAAGGCGGTCAACTGGGAAGCGAGCGGGCGTCTGGTCGACCCGGATTTCTTTGCCCGCTACAGCGTGTCGGCACTGGCCGGGCAAAGCGATTACTGGCTGGAGTACCAGGGCCGCCTGACCCACCCGATGCGCTATGACGCGGCCACCGACCACTATGTCGAAACCTCCTGGGAGGACGCCTTCGCGCTGGTGGCGCAGCACCTGAACAACCTCGAGTCGCCCGACCAGGCCGAGTTCTACACCTCGGGCCGGGCCAGCAACGAGGCGGCCTACCTGTACCAGTTGTTCGTGCGCGCCTTCGGCACCAACAACTTCCCCGACTGCTCGAACATGTGCCATGAGGCGAGCGGGGTAGGGATGTCGGAAACCCTGGGTGTCGGCAAAGGCACCGTGGTGTTTGACGACCTTGAACACGCCGACGCGATCTTCGTGATCGGCCAGAACCCCGGCACCAACCACCCGCGCATGCTCGAGCCGCTGCGCGAGGCGGTGCAGCGCGGTGCCCAGGTGGTCTGCTTCAACCCGCTCAAGGAGCGCGGCCTTGAGCGTTTCCAGCATCCGCAGCACCCGTTCGAGATGTTCAGCAACGGCTCCGAGCCGACCAACACTGCGTACTTCCGCCCGGCCCTGGGCGGCGACATGGCGGTGATGCGCGGCATCGCCAAGTTCTTGCTGAAGTGGGAGCGCGAGGCCCAGGCCAACGGCGAGCCGCCGGTGTTCGACCATGCCTTCATCGCCGAGCACACCAGCGGCCTGGACGCGTACCTGGCCGAAGTCGATGCCACCACCTGGGCGCATATCGTCGAGCAGTCGGGCCTGAGCCTGGCTGAGCTTGAGCTGGCCGCGCGCATGTACCGGCGCGCCGAGCGGGTGATCATGTGCTGGGCCATGGGCGTGACCCAGCACCGCCATTCGGTGCCGACCGTGCAGGAAATCGTCAACCTGCAACTGCTGCGCGGCAACGTCGGCAAGCCAGGCGCCGGGCTGTCGCCGGTACGCGGCCACAGCAACGTGCAGGGCGACCGCACCATGGGTATCGACGAGCACCCACCGACCTGGTTCCTCGACGCCCTGGAAAAGCGCTTTGCCTTCAAGGTGCCGCGCCTGCACGGGCATAACGCCGTACTGGCGATCCAGGCCATGGAAGAACACCGCGCCAAGGTGTTTATCGCCCTGGGCGGCAACTTCGCCCAGGCCACGCCCGATACCCCACGCACCCATGCCGCGCTGCGCAACTGCGAGCTGACCGTGCACATCGCCACCAAGCTCAACCGCTCTCACCTGGTGACCGGCCGCGATGCGCTGATCCTGCCGTGCCTGGGCCGCACCGAGATCGACGTGCAGGCCGAGGGGCCGCAAGGCGTGACCGTGGAAGACACCTTCAGCATGGTGCATATCTCCTTCGGCCAGCTCAAGCCGCGCTCGCCGCTGCTGCGTTCCGAGCCTTCGATCATCGCCGGCATGGCCAAGGCCACCCTGGGCAATCGCCCGATCGACTGGGACTGGGTGGTGGCCGATTATGGCCGTATCCGCGACCTGATCGCCGATACCATTCCCGGCTTTGCCGACTTCAACACCCGGCTGCAACATCCCGGTGGTTTCCACCTGGGCAACACGGCGGCCACCCGGGAGTGGAAAACCGCGACCGGCAAGGCCCAATTCACGCCCAGCGCCTTGCCTGCCCAGCTGGTGAATGAAACCGTGCTGGCCCGTGGCGAAAAACCGGACCTGATCCTGCAGACCCTGCGTTCGCACGATCAGTACAACACCACGCTGTACGGCCTGGACGACCGCTACCGTGGGGTGTTCGGCCTGCGCGAGGTGGTGTTCGCCAACGAGGCGGACATTCGCCGCCTGGACCTTGAACCCGGCGACAAGGTCGACATGGTCTCGCTCTGGGAGGACGGTCGCGAGCGGCGCGTGTCGGGCTTTACCCTGGTGGCCTACGACATCCCGGCGGGGCAGGCGGCGGCCTACTACCCGGAGACCAACCCGTTGGTGCCGCTGGAAAGCTATGGCGACCGGACGTACACGCCAACGTCGAAGTTCATCGCCATCAAACTGGAGAAGGCACGGGCGGATAACCGTATCCACACCGTCGCAGGTTAAGCCTCACTCTCCTGATCCCATCGACAGTACTTCCCTGCATCGGGTGCAGGCCGCGCGTGGCGGTCGCACCTGCAGTGGACGGCTGTCCGTCTAGAAGGACATCCTCATGGCAACGCTCGGCGCGTTGGACCTGGCGCGGCTTCAGTTCGCGTTCACGGTCTCGTTCCACATCATCTTCCCGGCCATCACCATTGGCCTGGCCAGCTTCCTGGCCGTGCTCGAAGGCTGCTGGCTGAAAACCGACAACCCGGTGTACCGGGACCTCTATCACTTCTGGTCGAAAATCTTCGCCGTCAACTTCGGCATGGGCGTGGTCTCCGGCCTGGTCATGGCCTACGAGTTCGGCACCAACTGGGCGCGGTTCTCCGACTTCGCCGGCGCCGTGACCGGGCCCTTGCTCACCTATGAGGTGCTCACCGCGTTCTTCCTGGAAGCGGGCTTCCTCGGCGTCATGTTGTTCGGCTGGGGCCGGGTAGGGCGCCGCTTGCACTTCTTCGCCACGATCATGGTCGCCATCGGCACGCTGATCTCGATGTTCTGGATCCTCTCGTCCAACAGCTGGATGCAGACGCCCCAGGGCATCGAGATCATCGATGGCCGCGTGGCGCCGGTGGACTGGTTCAAGATTGTCTTCAACCCGTCGTTCCCCTATCGCCTGGCGCACATGGCACTGGCGGCGTTCCTGTCCACGGCGTTCTTCGTCGGCGCCTCGGCGGCCTGGCACCTGTTGCGCGGTCGCAACACGCCGCAGGTACGCAAAATGCTGTCGATGGCCATGTGGATGATCCTGGTCGCCACCCCGGTGCAGGTGGTGGTGGGTGACGCCCACGGCCTGAACACCCTGGAACACCAGCCGGCGAAGATCGCCGCCATCGAAGGGCACTGGGACAACAAGCCGGGCGAAGCTTCGCCGCTGGTGCTGTTCGGCCTGCCCGACATGGACGCCGAGACCACCCGCTACAGCCTGGAAGTGCCCTACCTGGGCAGCCTGATCCTGACCCACAGCCTGGACAAGCAGATCCCGGCGCTCAAGAGCTTCGCCAAACAAGACCGCCCCAACTCCACCATTATCTTCTGGAGCTTCCGGGTCATGGCGGGCCTTGGCATGCTGATGATGGCCTGTGCGCTGCTGGCCCTGGTGCTGCGTCGCAACGGCGCGCTGTACCGCAACCGGGCGTTCCTGTGGCTGGCCCTGCTGATGGGACCCTCGGGCCTGGTGGCCTTGCTGGCGGGCTGGTTCACCACTGAAGTCGGGCGCCAGCCGTGGGTGGTCTACGGCATGTTGCGCACCACCGAGGCGGCCTCCAACCACAATGCCGTGCAGATGAGCGTCACCCTGGCGCTGTTCGTGCTGATCTATTTCTCGGTGTTCACCGTCGGTATCGGCTACATGATGCGCCTGGTGCGCAAAGGCCCGGGCGCCCATGAGCCGCACCCGTCCCCGGAGCTACCGGACAATCACGCCACCGCACGCCGGCCGCTGTCGGCCGCCGACTGAGAAGGAGTCGAACTATGGGTATTCAAGGTATCGACCTGTCGGTCATCTGGGGCGTCATCATCGCCTTCGGGTTGATGATGTATGTGATCATGGATGGCTTCGACCTGGGGCTGGGCATTCTCTTCCCGCTGATCAGCGACTCCAGCGAGCGCGATGTGATGATGAACACCGTGGCGCCGGTGTGGGATGGCAACGAGACCTGGGCCGTGCTCGGCGCGGCGGCGCTGTTCGGTGCGTTCCCGCTGGCCTACTCGGTGATTCTCGAAGCGCTGTACCTGCCGTTGGTGCTGGTACTGGCCGGCTTGATCTTTCGCGGTGTGGCCTTCGAGTTCCGCTTCAAGGCACACCCGAGCAAACGCCACTGGTGGGACAAGGCGTTCATCGGCGGCTCGGTGCTGGCCACCTTCTTCCAGGGCGTGGCCATTGGCACCTACATCAGCGGCATTCCGGTAGAGAACCGTCAGTTCGCCGGCGGTGCCCTGGACTGGTTGTCACCGTTCCCGCTGTTCTGCGGCGTGGGCCTGATCCTCACCTATGCACTGCTGGGCAGCACCTGGTTGCTGATCAAGACCGACGGCATGCTCGAATCGCGCATGCGTCACTACAGCCGGCCGTTGACCTACCTGCTGGCGATCGTGATTGCGCTGATCTTCGCCTGGACCGCCTGGCTGCATGACGACATCGCCCAGCGCTGGTTCGCCGGCAGCCACTGGGTCCGCTCCGCGCTGATCGCAGTGCTGGCGCTGCTGGCCGTGGTGGTGATCCAGAAGACCCTGCGCAAGCGCCATTCGCACCTGCCGTTCATGGCGGTGGTGGGGCTGGTGTTCCTCGGCTACCTGGGCCTGGCGATCAGTATCTGGCCGAACATCGTGCCGCCTGCGGTGAGCATCTGGGACGCCGCCTCGCCGCTGTCGAGCCAACTGTTTGCGCTGATCGGGGCGCTGTTCATCATCCCGATCATCCTGGTGTACACCTTCTGGAGCTATCACGTGTTCCGCGGCAAGGTGCAGGTGGGGGATGCCTATCACTGATCGTTGATCGCGGATCAATCGCTGGACGCGGGGAGGCCTTGGGCTTGAGTGCTCGAGGCCTTCTTGCGTTGGTTTACCGAGACGCCACCGTTGAGGGCGCCCATGGCCCCTTCGTAGATCAAACCGACCAGCAGAATGGCGATAAAGATCGCCGCACCGATAAAGCCTGCCCATCCGGTTTCACGGACTGACACGGCGTAAACGAACAGAAACAGCGCTTCGGCTTCGAAAATCACGAAGAGGATGGCAACCAGATAAAAGTTTGCAGAGAAGCGCAGGCGCGCACCTCCGGTAGGCAGCATGCCCGACTCGAAGGGCTGGTTCTTGCTGCGTCCCCAGGCGCGTCCGCCGAGGAACTTTGAAACGCCGAGCATGATCACGCAGATCGACACGACGCCGACCAGGAAGGCGCCCAATGCCCAGTTATGGGAAATCGTAGAGGCCACTGTCTACTTCCTCGGAAGTTCAGGGCCGTCCCTGTTGAAAAGAAGAACCGTGACTGGGGTCGTCCCCAGGCAGGTGGAGCTAGGCTGAAACCGCGCGCAAGGCTATCACCGGGATGCATATCGTGCGAAATGCAATTGTGTCTAATTGGTTCCGGGGGCACGGGCCTCATCGCGGGCTACGCCCGCTCCCACAAACAGTCACCCGTGTCGCCGCTGCCGCAGTGCCCGCTTGCCGGTTCAGGTCGCCGTGGCTAGTAGACTTAGGTCGAGAACCCACTACCGCCCGTCGGTGATGGCACATAAAAATGAACGATCAAACACTACGGGCCTCTTATCTTCCAGCAGGCCGGTACTCAGTGATCGCGCCGTGCACTCCCCAGTAAAAAAATGGACGTTCAACCTCATCTGCATGGTAGGGCATGCACATGGGGATTTTTTTTATCTGAAATCCGGAGTAATGACATGCCCCCATCAATGATTCGCCCAGCGAGTCGCTGCGTCCTCGTCATGCCAGATTAATGATCTGGTCTGTTTATCTGAGCTTGATCCTGTAGTTGCGACCAAGGCCTTCGTGCGCCGGTTGCATGGTCATTCAGCAGTAATGCATCACGTGGAGAAGTCGTCGTGGAGATTAATACAATTATCAGCCTGTTCGGGCAGAAAGAATCCATGGAACTTATGCGTCTGGCGGTTATTTATATCCATTTGCTGGCCTGTTGTGTCGCCATCGGCCTGGTGTTTGCCAGCGATGCGGCAATGGTCAAGGACTTA
The DNA here is from genome assembly GCF_030272875.2 of Pseudomonas sp. BJa5. NCBI lineage: Bacteria > Pseudomonadati > Pseudomonadota > Gammaproteobacteria > Pseudomonadales > Pseudomonadaceae > Pseudomonas > Pseudomonas sp. BJa5. Next base: position 118,673 of record NZ_JALRNG020000009.1, on the reverse strand, counting down.
TTGAAAGGTGGAGTATCGAGCGGGCACGATAATGAACACATGGCAAGTTTGCAGAAGTCTGTTGCCAATGCACTTTTATTTTTATGGTTGACCGGTGCCGCAATTATCGGCATCGACTATATCGAAAAAGGCATGACCTATTTTAATAACCCAAAACTTCACGCCAAAGTCATTATTGTCTTGTTGCTGACCTTCAACGGCATGTTGTTGCATCGCTATGTATTGCCTGCCTTGATGAAGGCCGGGTCGCTGCTCGATCTCAAGGTCGGTGTACGCATGTTTGCCCTGTTCGCCGGCGCACTGTCGGGTGTGTCCTGGTTGTATGCCGCCATGCTGGGTGTCGGCCGGCCACTGGCCTGGAAGTATTCGCTCACCGAGTTGCTGCTGGCATACCCGTTGTTGATCGTGCTCGGCTTCGCGCTGATGGTGGCCCTGACCCAGTGGGCACGCGGCCGACGCATGAGCGTGGCGGCTCAGCCGGGCCCATGGATGCTTGCGGGTATTCATGCACGCTGAACGAGTGAAAGACCGGAAAAGGCAGTGAACCTGCCCAACGTCAGCCCCCTCCTGGTGAGGGGGCTTTTGTTTGGGCATTCCCGGAACTGCGCTCGCTACCCTCTGTAGGAGCGGGCTTGTCCCGCGATATAGTGTGCAATCGCGGGGCAAGCCCGCTCCTACAACACAAGCTACCCGGACCCGCTGTTTTCTGCAAAGGAGTTGAAATGACGATCGACTGGCCCAGCTTCACCCCCTGGTCGGCCTTGTTCGGCGGTGTGCTGATCGGGCTTGCCGCGAGCTTGTTCGCGCTAATGAATGGTCGTATCGCCGGCATCAGCGGCCTGCTCGGCAGTGTGCTGCAAAAGGCGGGTGAGGGCAGAGGGGAGAAAGGGCTGTTTCTCCTGGGCGTGCTGGTCGCGCCACTGCTGTGGTGGTTGTTCGCCGGGGCGCCGGTCGTGCAGTTCCAGACCGGTTGGCCGGGGATGCTCGTGGCCGGTCTGCTGGTGGGCGTGGGGACCCGCTACGCCGCCGGCTGCACCAGTGGCCACGGTGTCTGCGGGCTGGCGCGCCTGTCGCCGCGCTCGCTGGTGGCAACCCTGTGCTTCATGAGCACGGGCTTTGCCGTGGTGTACATCATCCGCCACCTGCTGGGAGCCTGAAGATGCGAGGGCTATCGGCTTTGATCTGCGGCGTGGTGTTTGGCCTCGGCCTGTTGTTGGCGGGCATGGTCAACCCGACCAAGGTCCTCGGTTTTCTCGACCTGGCCGGGCACTGGGACCCCTCGCTCGGGCTGGTGATGGTGGGGGCTATCGGCGCGGCCTTGCTGCCCATGCGCTGGAGCAGCAAACGCACACGTTCGATGCTTGGCTTGCCGATGCGCCTGCCCACGGCGCGGGCACTGGATCGCCGCCTGGTGGGTGGCAGCCTGGTGTTCGGTGTCGGCTGGGGCATTGCCGGTGTCTGCCCCGGGCCAGCAGTCGCCCTGGTGTTGAGCGGCCACTGGCAGATACTGGTATTCGTATTCGCGATGCTGGCGGGAATGGCGATCTTCAACCTGCTGGAAAGCCGGCGTGCCCGCTGACGGGTAGCGGCCAACGCGTCCTGTCCTGCATCGGCGCGAATGAGTGCGGGGCGCTGATCCGGGCGTTGAGGCGATCGACGAAGGCCGATGCTTCGTCAAGGCTGCGAAAGCTCACCATCCATACATCCAGGTGAACCCACCAACGATCCTGACGTGGGTGATCTTCAATGTAGACGTTCATTTGACGCAACTCCTGGTCGATGCCCGGGTGTGCGCTGGGCGCGGGGAGGGAGACGGCAATTTCGCAACGCCGAAGCGCAACCCGCCCCTTGGCAAGGCAGGCCCACTTCGCGGCGCAACAGGCACTCGAGGTCCGGAGCGCGTTGGCGCCGCCTGCGGCCAAATAGGCCAGGCAGGCGCGCCAGGATTGACAACAAGCGTATGGTGAACATGTGACGCGCTCCACATTCGATCGAATCAGCAACGGCGTCCATGCCACCCGGTGTGCAAACCGCCCGAAGCCAGTGCCGCTCAGGGCGTAATCGCGACCTTCATCACACCGTCGCGTTGATGCGCAAACAGCTCGTAGGCGGCCTCGATGTCGTCGAGCTTGAACCGGTGCGTCACCAGCGGCCCGAGGTCGATGCGCTCGTTGGCGATCACTTCCATCAGCCGGCGCATGCGCTCCTTGCCGCCGGGGCACAGGGTGGTGACGATGTTGTAGTCGCCCAGGCCCGCCGCGAAGGCATCGAAGGGAATGCGCAGGTCCGAGGCGTAGACGCCGAGACTGGACAAGGTGCCGCCCGGGCGCAGGACCCGCAGCGCAGATTCAAAGGTCGCCTGGGTGCCGAGCGCTTCGATCGCCACATCCACCCCGCGGCCGTTGGTAATCGCCATGATCTGCTCGACGACATTGCCCTGGGTGTAGTCGACGAGGTGGGTGGCGCCGAGCTTTCGGGCCACCGTCATGCGCGCATTGACGCTGTCGACGCCGATGATCATGCCCGCACCTTTGAGGCGGGCACCGGCGACCGCACACAGGCCAATGGGCCCGAGCGCGAAGACCACCACCGTATCGCCGATCTTCACATCGCCGCGCTCCGCGCCGGAGAACCCGGTGGACATGATGTCCGGGCACATCAGCACCTGTTCGTCGGTCAGGTGATCGGGGATCAACGCCAGGTTGGCCATGGCATCCGGCACGCGGACGTACTCGGCCTGGCAGCCATCGATGGTGTTGCCGAACTTCCAGCCTCCGGCCGCCTTGAAGCCATGCAGGGCGCCGGGCCCGTCCTGGGAGGCGCAGCCACACAGGCAGGCGTTGCTGTAGCCGCTGGGGGTGATCGCACCGGCGATGACCCGTTGTCCTTCGCTGAAGCCTTTGACCTGGGCGCCGAGCTTTTCAATGATGCCGACCGGCTCATGGCCGATGGTCAAGCCTTTGGCGACAGGGTATTCACCCCGCAGGATGTGCACGTCGGTGCCGCAGATGGTCGTGGTGGTGAGTCGCACCAGGGCATCGGCAGGGCCTATGTCCGGAATCGGCTTTTCGTCCAGCACTATCCTGTTCTTTTCCACAAAAATTGCAGCTTTCATGGTCGCCATGGCATCGATTCCCTTTTTCGGATTGCGGCATTCACCTTTGCTTAGCGTGCGCTGAAAATCATCGAATCAATTGACCCGGATCAAGGATCCACCCCGGTTCCCGGTCGTGCGCTTACCGTGCGTCGGAGCACACCGATGGTCATCGGATTCAGCCGAACGGTGCCTGGTTTTGCCGGGCTTTGCAGTCGATCTTGATGCAGGTCAACTACACAGCGTAGGACAGATGCACGATGGTGCGTACCTACTCATCGCTCAGTGCGAGGTGTGTCATGTCCGACTATCAACGCGTGCTGCTGATCGCTTCCCCGCTGATGCAGCACACCGATGCCTATGACCGTGCCGCAGCCCTGGCCAAAGCCAAGGGCATGGCGCTGCACATCGTGGCGTTCGACTACCTGGTGGGCCTTGCCACCGCCGGCCTGGTCAATGAACAGGCACTGGCGGTGATGCGCCAGGCCTATGTCGAGAAGCACCATCAATGGCTTGAAGAGCAGGCCGGCCCGATGCGCCGGAACGGACTCACGGTCACCACTGAAGTGGTCTGGGTCGACGATGTCCTCGACGAAATCCTCATTCACCTGAAGGAGCAGCCCTTTGCCCTGGTGGTCAAGGATATCGAGCGTGAATCGCGCCTGATGCGGGCGATGTTCACCTCCCTGGATATCCAGCTGCTGCGCGAAACCAGGGTGCCTTTGCACTTTGTCAGCGACGCCGGCCACGCCACGCCACGCAAGGTGCTGGCGGCGGTCGACCTGTCGCGTCCTGAAGATCAGTTCCCCGGCTTCAATGACCGTATCATCAAGGAAGCACTGAAACTGGCCATGCAATGCAAGGCGCAGGTCGAGCTGCTGTATGCCTACGACCTGAGCTCCTTGCAGACCGATGCGCAAACCCTGGGGCGTAAATCGTTCCTGTTCGGCTCCAACCTTGCCGAAAGCCTGCATGAAGCCCAAAGCGCCGCCTTTCGCGAGCTGGCCGAGGGCAACGGGATCGATCCGGAGCGTTGCCACATGATCATGGGCGATCCGACGAAAGTCCTGAGCATCTTCTGTGAAGCCCATGACATCGACATCGTCGTGATGGGCCGTGTGCATCATCGTGGACTGGCCAAGTACATCGGCAGTACGGTGGAGCGGGTGCTGTACAAGATGCCGAGCAGTGTCCTGGTCGTGACCCCGGAGTCGCCGGTGATCTGATAGCTGATTGCGCGCGCAGGCGAAGGCCTGGCTGGAGGTTGCCATGAGTCAGTACCAGCAGTTGTTGCTGCTTGCACAGGATGCCGAGCTGACCTCGCCGGCGGCGCGACGCGCCACCGCCCTGGCCAGGGCGACGGGAGCAGGCTTGCATGTCCTGGGGCTGTTCGAGCCCCACGGGCTTGGCCACTGGCAGCAGGAAAAAGACACGGATCGGCACATTGCCGAACAGTTCGGGCAGTTCCGCGACCGCTTGCTGGAGCAGGTCGGGGCGATCGGTCTCGACAATACCTGCGCCAGCGGCCAGGCAGTGGTGTGCGATGATCCGCTCAAGGACGTGCTGGCGTGCCTGGGCGAACGTCGCCCCGACATGGTCATCAGCGACTTGCACAAGGTCTCGCCGCTGGCTCGGGCATTCGGCACGCCCTTCGACAAACAGCTGATGCAGGCCAGCCAGGTACCGGTACATGTCGTCCCGGATGGCGCGGCGGCGCTGCCCAAGGTCATCCTCGCCGCCATCGATACCTCCTTGCCGGAGCAGGGGGCCGACTTCAATCAGCGCATCATCCGCCAGGCCATGGCCATGGCGCTGCAATGCGATGCCCGCTTGCACCTGCTGTGCGCCTATGACATTTCGCCCCTGTTCGTTGCGGACTCGAATGCCGCTTCGGACTGGGTCGAGGAGCTGGTAGCCGCCTTGCGTGAACCCTACGATGCGCTGGCCGATCTCTACGGCGTCGCGCCTGAATGCCGGCATTTTGTCCAGGGGGCGCCCGTTGCCGTGATCAGGGAACAGGTGCTGGACCTTGCCGTCGATGTCGTGGTGATGGGCATCGTGCAACCCAAGGGCCTGGGCAAATTGCTCGGTGATACGACCGAGCGGATCGTGAACTCGGCGCTTTGCAGTGTACTGGCGGTCAATCGCACACCATGAACGCCTCCGCCAAGGAGAAGCTCGGCGCCTGGCTGAAAAGGCCACGGGGCAGCTTTGGCGCCATTGCCGGCGTCGGCAGCTTCGTGGTGCTGGTCTCCATCGCCAGCGCCTTCGAGGGTGTTGCGCAACTGCTGACGGCCAGGCCCTGGGTTTTGGCAGGGTTTATCGCCATCAGCCTGGGGGTGGGCGTCATCGTCCAGCATCGTTACACCGTGCTGGTTGGCAAGGCGATCTTCGCGCCGGGTGCATCAGGCTGGCGCAACCGGGTCGGGCGCATGACCAGCTGGGCCAGGGAATCGAACCTGGTGCTGTGTCTGCTGCTGGCGGTAGCGGTAGGCTACCCGGCGACCCTGTACTTTGCCGCCCGTTCGCTGCGCACCATCGTCGCGGCTTGCGAAACCAACCTCAACGACCAATTGGCAATCCCGGGTGAAGGTGGGCGGTCGCTACCGATCGCTGCGCCCGTATGCCAATGCCTGGCCCAGGTGTTCCTGGACCGTAACGGCATGGTGCGGCTCGCCCTGTTCGAAACTGCGGCCCTGGAGGTGACCGACTACCAGGGCATCAGCGAAGAAGACGAGCAGCACTGTCTGGACGCGGTGCTTGCGCATGGCGCCGGGATACGCGCGTCACGCCAATGACAGGCGATGGATCACCTGGCAGGCATCCTCGGGATCACGGCGGGTGGAGAAACCGAATTCGCGCACCAGGTCGTGCATCGCCACATTCGCGGCCACGTCAATCGAGAACATCGCCTTGAACCCGTTGGCCCGGGCCTTGTCGATCAGGTGGCCAAGCAACAGGGCGCCCAGGCCGCGATCCTTCCACTGATCATCGACGGTCACCGCGCATTCGCATTCGTCCGGCTGCGAGCAGGCCGCATAGCGGCTGATGCCGACTTCCCGCAGTTCGCCATCGACGTGGGCCAGCGCCACATAGGCCATGCGCTGCGGCTCATCGACGGTCATCAACTGATCGAGCATCGCTTCGCCTGGCTCCTTGATCTGGCACAGGAAGCGAAAATGCCGCGACTCGGGGGAAAGACGCATGATGAAGGCTTTTTCCCGCTCGCGATCCTCGGCACGCAAAGGCCTGATGAGCACGTGCCCGCCGTCCTTGAGCGGTTCGATCCAGTGCTCGCCTGGCTCGGCCGGAAAAGCCGGGGAGGCGGGTGCTTGTGCATTAGGTTGAACAGATGCCATGGGAGTTGCTCCGAAGAGAGGGATAGGTTCGTACTGCACCCTTCCTATCTACACCTGTGGGATCCGGGCTGGTTGATGCAGGTCAAGCCCAGGGTGCGATTCTGACCAGCGGTCAACTCGATGCCTGCCGAAATGCCCGCCGATACGGGCATTTATATTGAAAAAAAATTCAGTAAAGGCTGCCGGCCTTATTGAAGATATTTTCAGTATCACCTAGGATTGCCGCCAGCCTGACAAGAACAAAACGAGGTGATGCGGTGACAGCGTTGAAAGACAGAGCCTATTGGCTCGACAAAGCCCGGCAGTTGCGGATCGAGGGGAGGGCGTTTATCGAGGGTGCCTATGTCGATGCCCGCAGCGCAGAGACCTTCAGTTCATACAGCCCGGTTGACGGTGCGTTGCTGGCGCCTGTGGCCTTGTGCGCCGGGAGCGATGTAGACCTGGCCGTAGGCGCCGCCCGTCGCAGCTTCGAGGCAGGCGTCTGGTCCGGCCTGGCTGCCCGCGAGCGCAAGGCGGTGTTGTTGAAGTGGGCAGCGTTGCTGGAAGCGCACACGGAAGAACTGGCCCTGCTGGAATCCCTGGACAGCGGCAAACCGATCGCCGACACCCTGGGCGGCGATCTTCCCGGCACGATCTACTGCCTGCGCTGGTTCGCCGAACTGATCGACAAGGTGCACGGCGAAGTGCCGGCCACCGACCCGCACTTCTTCGGCACCGTCACCCAGCAACCCCTGGGCGTGGTGGCGGCGGTGGTGCCCTGGAACTACCCGTTGCTGATGGCTGCCTGGAAATTTGCCCCGGCTCTGGCGGCCGGCAATAGCGTCGTGCTCAAACCGTCGGAAAAAACCCCGCTTAGCGCCTTGCGCATCGCCGCCCTGGCGATGGAGGCGGGCCTGCCGGCAGGCGTGTTCAACGTGGTCACTGGCGATGGCGCGGTTGGTCGCTTCCTGAGCCTGCATGTCGATGTCGACTGCATCGCCTTCACCGGTTCAGGCAGGGTCGGGCGGGAAATCGCCCAGAATGCCGCCGCCACCAACCTCAAGCGGGTGTGGCTGGAGCTGGGGGGCAAATCGGCCAACATCGTCATGGCCGACTGCCCGGATATCGCTCAAGCGGCCCGCTCGGCCGCCGCGGCGATCTTCGCCAACATGGGCCAGGTGTGCAGCGCCGGTTCGCGCCTGCTGGTCCAGCGCGCTATCGTCGAGCCTTTGCTGCGCGAGTTGCTCCCGGCCGCGGACGATTACCTTCCGGGTCACCCGCTGGACCCGGGCAGCGTCACTGGCGCGATCATCGATGCCGTGCAGTTCGAGCGGGTCTGTCACTACATTGACATCGGCAAGCAGGAGGCCCGGCTGCTCAAGGGTGGCCAGCCGCTGTCGCAGATTGACGCCGGTGCCTACCTGGAGCCGACGATCTTTCTCGCCGAGGACGCATCGGCACGCATCGCCAACGAAGAAATCTTCGGCCCGGTGCTGGTGGTCATCCCGTTCGACACCCTCGAAGAAGCCATCGCCATCGCCAACCAGACCGAATTTGGCCTGGCGGCGGCGGTGTGGTCGTCCGACCTCGCGACCATCCATACCGCCACCCGCCAGCTCAAGGCCGGCACGGTCTGGGTCAATTGCTACGACGAACTGGTGGACATGAACTTCCCGTTCGGCGGCTTCAAGGAGTCCGGCAATGGCCGGGACAACTCGGCCCATGCCTTGAGCAAGTACACCGAGTTGAAATCGACCATCATGCGCTGCAGTTAAGGTGAGCCCCGTGGACAACACGCTATCAGCATTGAACCCGCAACAATGGACCGTACCGGTGCCGATCGAATACGGCCCGGGCGTACGCCAGCAACTGGCCCGGTTGTGCCGGGACCTGAATATTACCCGGCCCATCATCATCACCGACCAGGGCTCGCTGAACCTGCCCTTCGTCGGCGAAATACAGCGCAATCTGACCGACGCAGGCCTGGCTTGCGGCCTGTACGGCGGCATCGAACCCAACCCGACCGACCTGTCGGTGATGGCCGGCGCGGCGGCGTACCAGGCCTGGGAAGCCGATGGCATCATCGCCCTGGGTGGTGGGAGTGGCCTGGACGGCGGCAAGGCGGTGGCCCTGGTCGCCCGCCAGCAGCGTTGCGATCTATGGGCGTTCGATTTCGACAAGCCGGTGCCAGCAGGCTTCAGCGCTGCGGACTTTCCTCCGGTCATCAGCATCCCGACCACCGCCGGCACCGGTGCCGAGACCGAAAGCACGGCGATGCTCACCGACACCGGTCGCGGCATCAAGGGTTGTGTCTGGCACCCCCGGGCCCGGCCATCGGCGGTGATCCTCGACCCTGAGCTGACCCAAAGCCTGCCGGCCAACCTGACCGCCTGGACCGGCTGCGATGCGATCATCCATGCCCTGGAAGCCTACTTCGTGCCGAGCTTCAACCCGCTCAGCGACGGCGCCGCCCTGCAGGCCCTGACGTTGCTGTGGAGCTCGATCGACACGGCGGTGCAGCGCGGCCAGGACCTGGAAGCGCGGGGCAAGATGCTCATCGGTTCGTGCCTGGCGGGTGTGGCCTTTCTCAAGGGCCTGGGCATGGTGCATGCGCTGAGCCATATGGTCGGGGCCACTTACAACACCCACCACGGCTTGACCAACGCGATCATCCTGCCGGTAGTGCTGCGCTTCAACCAGGCGCTGATCAGCCCACGGCTCAAGCCTGTGGCCCAGGCCATGGACTTGCCGGACGATCGCTTCGAGACCTTCTACAACGCCGTGTGCGCCATGCTCGATCGCCTGGATATTCCCAAGTCGCTGTCGGTCCTGGGCGTGAAACACGCCGATATCGGCGCCGTGGCGCTCAAGGCCATGGGCGATCCGGCGCGCCTGACCAACCCGCGCGACAGCGCCCTCGAACAACTCGAGGCGCTGCTGGCGCAGGCGATCGATCGCGCCCGCGACTGATGGCCTGACCCCGTTCCAACTACCTAGCCGTGCAACCAAACCAATAACAAAAGGTGCAACTGCCATGTCTGCCCCAAGCCAAGCGGCGTCCAAGGGACGCCTGAACCTCGAGACCCGCTCCATCGACTATGTCCCGCTCGCCGAACGCCACGGCAAGGCCTGGCACTTGTGGCCCATCTGGTTTTGCGGGGAAGCGCACCTGACCACCCTGGCGGTCGGCATCATCGGCGTCGGCATGGGCGCCAACCTGTTCTGGTCGGCGCTGGCGATCTTCCTCGGCTGCGCCTTCGGCACGCTGTTCATGGCCGGCCATTCGACCCAGGGCCCGCAGATGGGCCTGCCGCAACTGATCCAGTCGCGCCCGCAGTTCGGCTACCTGGGCGCACTGCTGGTCTATGTGGTGGCGATCGCCACCTATGTCGGCTACAACGCCTTCAACCAGTTGCTGGTCGGGCAGACCCTGCATGAACTGTTCGATGTCCCGGAAAACGGCTCGGCGATCGCCTTCTCGCTGCTGGCGATCATCATGGCCATTGCCGGCTACAACACCTTCCACAAGGTGCAACGGCTGCTGGCCTTCGTGTTGATTGCGGTGATGATGGTGTTCACCGTCGGGCTGTTCTTCTTCGTCCAGCTGCCGGCGGAGCAACTGAGCGTGTCCGGCTTCAAGGCCACGCCGTTCCTGGCGCAGTTCTTCGTGGCCGCCGCCTATCAGCTGAGCTGGGCGATCTACGTCTCGGACTATTCACGCTACCTGCCGGCCAATGTCAGCGTGCGTTCGTCGTTCTGGTGGACCTACCTGGGGGCGATGATCGGCGGCGTCTGGATGATGCTGATCGGCGCCCTGGCCGCGGCACTGAGCCCGGGGCAAAACCTGGCCAAGGGCCTGGTGATGCTGGGCAACTCGCTGTTCAGCGGCTTTGGCGAGATGCTGCTGATTCTGGCGGTACTGAGCCTGGTGACCAGCGCCGCACAGAACTTCTACGGCGCCTCGATCACCCTGCTGAGCATTGCCGATACGGTGAAAACCCAGACCTCCACCTTGCTCAAGCGGATTGTCTCGATGGTGCTGGTGGGCGGCACCGCGATCGCCATCGCCATGACCGCCTCGGATAACTTCGTCAAGGAATTCGGCGACTTCCTGGCAATCCTGCTGTACCTGTTCACGCCGTGGACCGCCATCAACCTGGTGGACTTCTACAAAGTGCGCCACGGCAAGTTCTCGATTACCGAGATCTTCAAGCCCAACGGCATCTACGGACGCTGGAACTGGCGGGGGATCGGCGCCTACGTGGCCGGCTTCGTGGCCATGCTGCCGTTCTCCAGCACCGGCTTGTACACCGGCTACGTGACCACCTTGCTCGACGGTGCCGACATCAGCATGCTGGTTGGCCTGGTGGTTTCCGCCGTTGTCTACGGCTGGCTGTGCCGCTCCCAGGACATCCAGGCAGAGCTGTCGCGCATCGATGACCTGGACAAGGACCTGGAAAGCGGCCTGCAAGCCAATTGATCCTGGTCTGAAATGGCTCGCCGCCTGCAATGGGCGGCGGGTTTCACGTTGTTGATCCACACCGCCCTCACGCTTATTTCCTGTCACTCTCCCGGCCAAAAGTTGCTAGATTAACGCCGCGTTCCACGTATCGTGCCCAATGCTGCCGCTGTCCGGAGAGTCGATTTATGCCCCGCAACACACAGGTTTTCGATGTATGAGCAGTGAGTCTGAAGTAGTCGAAACCAAGAAACGCCGGACACGTATCGACCCCGGGATGCGCCGCAAAGCCATTATCGAAGCGACGATGCAATGCATCACCCGCTATGGCCACAGTGGCAGCACCCTGGAACGCATCTGCGCGCAAGCCGGGGTGTCCATCGGGCTGATCGGCCACCACTTTTCCAGCAAGGAAGAGTTGATGCTGTCGACCTACCAGGAGCTGACCGACCAGCTGCGTGAAGAAACCCGCAAATACCTGGAAACCCAGGGCGGCTCGCCCGAGGATCGGCTGCTGGCGATCATTCGCTCATCGTTTCGCGGGCAGATTTTCAATGAATTCACCCTCACCACCTGGCTGGGCTTCTGGGGCGCGGCGGTGTCGTCGCAGGAACTGCGCGCGCTGAACAAGAAGCTCTACGCCGACTATCGCAAGGAGCTGGAGGCCGTATTCAAGGACATCGGCAAGGCAAACGGCACGCAGATCGACGCCAGGAGCGCCGCCTTGACCATTACCGCGCTGATCGACGGATTCTGGCTGGAATGGGCGCTCGACCATAAGGCGTTCAGCTCGAAGAAAGCCGAGAAGTGCTGCATTGCCACCGCGCAGATGTTTGTGAAGAGCGCTGCGCCCTTGCAAGCCTGATCATCGTTTGCACCCGCTTGCACAGGCGGCGCTATGCTGAATCTATAGTCCCTTGGGCCATTTATCATGCGCACGTTAATGCTGTTACTCGCAGCCGCTATGGTCGCTGGTTGCCAGTCCCCGATGCCCACCGCAAATCCCCAGATGGCCTGGGTCGATTTCTCCACGCCATTCCCCAACGACCGCTTGCTGATGGCCGAGCGCCTGGATAAACAGCGCCTGAGCGAGGGGCGCTTTTTCCAGGTCACCCCGGGTAGCCACGAGCTGATGGTCCGCTTCGACTATGAGGTCGCCGGGGGCGGCGACATGGGGATGATGGGCGGGCCCACCGTACGGGTGTGCTACCTGACCCTGCACTATGACCATTTCGTCGCCGGCCAACGCTATGTGCTGGAGGGCCGCTCGATGGCCATGACGCCCGAGGCGCGGTTGTACAACGCCAAGCGCGAGATCGTCGCGGAACTCAGCGATTTCTATTGCCTGACCTGAGGTGCGCTCGCGCTGATAGCGACCTGCCGACCGCGCTTGAGATCGACGCCGGCCAGGAGCAGCAGGCCGAAGGCGAAAAAGCTGCCGGTAATCAGCATCGCCAGGCGGTGATCGCCCGCAGACAGCCAACTGGCCAGGCCGTAGGTCATCGGCCCGAGGATTGCTGACAGTTTGACCGCCAACCCCCAGAGGCCGAAGAACTCCGCCAGGCGTGTCGGCGGCGCAAGCAGGCCGACGATCGCGCGTCCGGCCGATTGGCTGGCCCCCATGCACAGGCCGGCGAGGTTGGCCGCCAGCCAGAACAATCCGGGGCCCTGTGCGACCCAGACCAGACCGACCATGCCGAGCCAGCCCAGCAGTGTCAGCGTCAGCGTGGCGCGATGGCCGAGGCGATCCTGCAACCACCCGAACAGCACGGCACCGATGGACGCCGTGACATTCACCACCAGGATCAGCAGCAGCGTTTGCTGGGTGCCGAAGCCCATGACCTGGTTGGCATAGATGGCCGCCAGGGTGATCACCGCCGAGATGCCGGCCTGGTAGCAGACGGTGCAGGCCAGAAAGCGCAGCAGGTCACGATAGCGCTCGGCTTCGCGCAGGGTTTGCGCAAAGCGTGCCAGCACCGCCCGGGCGACAGGTGCGGTGCCGCGGTCGGGCTGCGGCTGGCTGCGTTCGTTCAGGTACAGGAAGGTCGGCAGGCTGGCGAGGGCGAACAGGGAGGCGGTGATCAGCATGCACACCGGCACGAACTGTGCGGCTGTCTGGCCCTGCGCCTGGGCCCAGCTGACGAAGGCCAGGCAGGCGCCCAGGCTGACCAGGCCGCCGATATAGCCGAACCCCCAGCCCCAGCCGGACACCTTGCCCAGGGCATCGGTACGGGCCAGTTCCGGCAGGAAAGCGGCGATCAGGTTCTCGCCGCTGCCGAAACAGAAATTGGACAGCACGATGAACAGGATCGCCACCGCGAGCTCCCCCGGTCCTGCCAGCGCCAGCCCGGCGGTGAAGACGACGCAGCCGACCGTGCTGAACAGCAGCAGGCGCTTCTTGCAGGCGAAGGCGTCGGCGTAGGCGCCCAGCAATGGCGCGCTGAGGATGATCAGGGCGTAGGAGAGGGCCAGGGCGCAGGTCCAGGCCAATGTCCCCCAGGCAGCGCCCTCGGCCACCACCGCGACGAAGTAGGCGTTGAACACGGCGGTGATCACCACGGTGGTGTAGCCGGAGTTGGCGAAATCGTACATCGCCCAGGCCCAGATTTCTCGGCGTGTCACCCCGGGGGCAAGGCTGGCTGGCATGGCCGCTCTCTCTGCAGGCGTGTGGCGATGGGCTTGTCTTGCACGTCAAGGTCCCTGACCGACTGCTATTGAGCCTAGCCCTGGCCCTCCCATCCTGCGAGCGGTCCGGCCCATATTGGCTTTCCGGCCGCCACAATAGGCGCATAATGGCAGTTGGCAAGGCGTTACACGCAGAGTGTCCTGTCATGAGGGGCCGCCGATGACTCGTCCGCCTCCAGACCCTTCCGCCGTTGCCCACGACGATGGGGGGGAGGAAAAGTTGCTCGACATTGTCCGCCGCACGGTGCTCGAACTGCACCCGCAAGCGGCAGACGCCGTGCAGGTCAGCTTGCACAGTGTGCTGGACCGCGACCTGGGCCTGGATAGCCTGGCTCGTGTCGAGCTGTGGTCGCGTATCGAGCGCGAGTTCGCCGTGCGCTTGCCGGAAAGCCTGTTCGCCTCGGCGGAAACCCCCGCCGATGTACTGCGCGTGCTGAACCACAGTCATGCTCCCGAGGCCGTCCGTCCGTCGCCTTCGGGCGACGCTGGCGAGTCCCTGGCAGCGACAGGGCAGACGCCGGATGCCGCACGTACCCTGATCGAGGTCCTGGACTGGCATGTGCGTCACCAGCCGCAGCACCTCCATGTGCGCCTGCTGGGTGAGGGTGACCAGCAACAAGCGATCAGCTATGGCGCCTTGCACCAGGGCGCCCTGGCCGTTGCCGCAGGGTTGCAACGCGGCGGCTTGCGCGCCGGGCAGACGGTGGCCCTGATGCTGCCCACCGGCCGCGACTTTCTCGAGAGCTTTTTCGGCATCCTGCTGGCCGGTGGCGTGCCGGTGCCTATCTATCCACCGCTGCGGCTGTCGCAGATAGAGGACCATCTGCGCCGCCAGGCCGGTATCTTGTGCAACGCCGAGGCCAAGGTGCTGATTACCGTGCCGCAGGCGAAGCTGCTGGCCCGCTTGCTGCGGCCGCAGGTCCCGAGCCTGGCGCTGATCGCCAGCGTGGCCGAACTGGCGGGTGAGGGGGATGAGTGCATCACAGCGGCGCGGCAAGCGGATGACATCGCCTTCCTGCAGTACACCTCCGGCAGCACCGGCCAGCCCAAGGGCGTGATGGTCAGCCACGCCAATCTGCTGGCCAACCTGCGCGCCATGGGCAGGGCGCTGAAAGTGGGGCCACAGGACGTGTTCGTCAGCTGGCTGCCCATGTACCACGACATGGGCTTGATCGGTGCCTGGCTGGGCAGCTTGTATTACGGCTACAACCTGGTGCTGATGTCGCCGCTGGCGTTCCTGGCCCGCCCGCAGCATTGGCTATGGGCCATCGACCGCTTTCACGGGACAATGTCGGCGGCCCCCAACTTCGCCTACGAGCTGTGCCTGAACAAGCTCGCTGACCGCGACCTCGAGGGCCTGGACCTGAGCCGCTGGCGCCTGGCGTTCAACGGTGCCGAGCCGGTCAGCCCGGCTACCCTGCAGCGCTTCGCCGAACGCTTTGCGCGCTACGGCCTGGCACCCACTGCACTGGCGCCCGTCTATGGCCTGGCCGAGGCCACGCTGGGCGTGGCCTTTCCGCCCCTGGGCCGAGGGCCGCTGATCGACCCTGTGCAGCGAGAGGCGTTCCAGACCCGTGGCCAGGCACTGCCGGCTGAAGCGGGCGCCAGCGCAGTCCTGCAGTTTGTCTCCAGCGGCCGGCCGCTACCGGGTCACCAGATCCGCATCGTCGATGGCCAAGGGGTCGAACTCCCCGAGCGCTGCGAAGGTCATTTGCAATTCAGCGGGCCATCCACCACCGGCGGCTATTACCGCAACCCCGAAGAGACTCGCCGGGTGCTGCGCGACGGTTGGATCGACTCGCTGGACTTCGCCTACATGGCGGGCGGTGAGATCTACCTGACGGGCCGCGCCAAGGATCTGATCATCCGCGCCGGGCGTAACATCTACCCCTACGATGTCGAGACGGCGGTCGGCAATTTGCCCGGCCTGCGCAAAGGTTGCGTCGCGGTGTTCGGCAGCGCCGACCCGGCCACCGGCACCGAGCGCCTGGTGGTGATGGCCGAAAGCTACGAAACAGAAGCCGTCGCGCGCCAACGGCTACAGCAGGAGGTCAACCGCATCGTGCTCGACCTCACCGGCGTGTCGCCCGACGATGTCGTGCTGGCGCCGCCGCATAGCGTGCTCAAGACCTCGAGCGGGAAGATCCGGCGGGCCGCCAGTCGTGAACTGTATGAGCACGGCGACGTAGGCCGGCCACACCTTGCCGTGTGGCGCCAGCTACTGCGCTTGCTGATGCAGGCCGTGGGCAGCCGATTCGGTCGCAGCTGGCGCAACAGCCGTGCGCTGCTCTATGGCGCCTACATCTGGCTGCTGTTCTGGCTGGTCACGCCCCTGACCTGGCTGGGCGTCGCGATAGTGCCGGGCGAGCGCCGGTGCCGCAGCTTTACCCGTGCGGCCGCACGCGTGTTCGTGTATTTGACGGGCGTACCGTTCAGCGTCAAAGGGCTGGAGCATCTGCCCGAGTCCGGGGTAAGTGTGCTGGCCGCCAACCATGCCAGCTACCTCGACGGCGTCATTCTCTGTGCAGCCCTGCCGCCGCGCTTCAGTTTCGTTGCCAAGCGCGAACTGGCCGGGCAGTGGCTCGCCGGCCGCTTCCTGCGCAAGCTGGGTACCTGCTTCGTCGAACGCTTCGACCTGCAGCGCAGCGCCGCAGACACCGAGTCATTGGCCGCGGCGCTACAGGCCGGTCAGTCGTTGGTGTTCTTCCCGGAGGGCACCTTCACCCGCGAACCCGGTTTGCGCACCTTCCATATGGGCGCCTTCGTGCTCGCCGCCCGTGCCGGCGTGCCACTGCTGCCGGTCGCAGTCGGCGGCACGCGCAGCGTGCTGCGTGACGGTCGGTGGTTCCCGCGTTATGGCGCAATTCAGGTCGACGTCTGCCCGCCGCTATTGGCGCAAGGGCCGGACTGGGTGGAGGCGATCAAGCTGCGCGATGCAACCAAAGCGCTGTTGCTGGAGCACCTGGATGAGTCGGAACGGGCCCAGCGCGCCGCGTAGGGCAGGGAGCAGGGGGAGGGTGCCTCGACGTGCCCGCGGAACACTTCGTACCGCAGACGCCGTCAAGGCGCTGCCGATCAGTTGGCCTGCTGCTGGACGATCACTGTCTGCGCCGGCATCGGGGCCGGGAAGCCGGCATCGCCGAGGGCATCCTTGATAGTGCGGTTGGTGTCGAAATAGACCTGCCAATAGTGCTCGTTATGGCAGTACGGGCGCACCGCCAGCACCGGGCCGACCAGGTTGAACTCGAGGATCTCCACATCCACCCCAGGCTCGGCGAGCACGTTGGGCAGCGTCGCGATGTGCTGCTTGAGCAACGCCGCGGCGGCCTTCCAGTCGGCCGCGCCGGACAACTGCGCCTTGAGCTCGACACGGCGGAACGGGTTGTGGGTGAAGTTCTGGATGTTGTCGCTGAAGATCTTGTTGTTGCCGACCAGAGTCAGCACGTTGTCCGGGGTGTTGATCGCGGTGGCGAACAAGCCGATCTCGGTGACCGTACCGGTCACGCCGCCGGCGCAGATGAAGTCACCGACCTTGAACGGGCGCAGGACGATAATAAAGGCACCGGCCGCAAGGTTGGCCAGCAGCCCCGACCAGGCCATGCCGATGGCCAGGCCCACCGCGGCGAGCAGCGCGGCGAAGGTGGTGGTCTGCATGCCGAGGTAACCGAGGATGCCGATCACCAGCATGATGTTCAGCGTCACGGTGATGACCGAACCGACATAGCGCAGCACGGTCGGGTCGAGCTTCTGCTTGGTCAGCGCCCGTTGCACCATGCCGACGGCAAAGCCGATCAACCAGCGCCCGACGATCCAGAAGGCGATGGCCGAGAGAATCTTCACCGCGAAAGCGGCGCCGTACTGTTGCACAAGCGCGACTAGCGCGTTGAACTTCGTGGTGGTCATGCTAACGATGGATTCATCCATGGCTCGGGCTCGCAAAGGAGGGATTGACCTCAGAACGCTAGCACAAGCTGTCTGGCACGCCAGCCAACGCTCAACACGGGGCTGAGCGCCTTTAGAATCCTAGTTCCAGAGACGCATCCTTGATCCAGATCCTGGCCCCGGCCTCACCAGCGACTGCGTGCAATTGAGCAGAAGGTGGCAGTCTCATCCAGCCCCACGGACCTAGCTCGAAACCCTCACCTCGAATGTCACCGTCCACGACAAACAGCTCAAGCCCACGCTCATTGCCTACCGATAGGGACTGCCCGGGCGACAGCGCCTTGAGCCAGACACTTTCGTGCTCATTGCAGCACAGTTGCTTGTCGCCGCTTTCGGGTAACTGGACGACGACACGGTCGTTATCCTGCGAATGAAACTGGCGCAGCCTGACGAAGATGATGCAGCCCTGGGCAGAGGCTGGCGAGTGGCTGCTCCCGGGCGGGTTGCGCACGTAGGTACCGCTCGGGTAGCTGCCGTTTTCATCTTCAAAAACACCGGCCAGTACCAGGAACTCTTCTCCGCCTGGGTGCGAGTGAGCGGAAAATCGACTGCCGGGGGCGTAGCGGACCAGCGATGTGGCCCTGGCCTGCTCAGCACCGACCCGAAACAGCAGGCGCCGCTCAACGCCCGGAGCAGGGCTGGGAATCCACGGCAAGCTGCCGCCGTGCATGATGGCGCGTTCTTGGAGATCGGCGTTGAGCATGTTCTGCATGATGGTCTGCCCGGGGCTGAGTGGACACTGCCTTTAGATGGATAGTGTCCACTGCCTGGCGCTATTTGCAATTACCCGCTTTTCTGAAACCTGCTGCCTGGGCCTCAGCTTCCGAGGTGAAGGACACCTGGTTTTTTGCCGACACCTGCGCATAGCCAGGGCAGCCACTGGACAGATGATAGACGTGGCTCTTCTGGTTGCCGATGACCACGCCGGTGGCGGTGGAGGCACTTGCCAGGGTGGGTTTTGCAGCAGGTTGTGGGGCGCGCGCCGGGGCAGCGCTGGCGACACCGTCACCGACCGGCTTATACCCGCTCGTCCAGCTGCGTTGACCGGTAACGAACGGGTTGGAGTGCCCCATGACCGCAGCGATACGGCGATCGCGCTCTTTCTCCCAGGCCGTCACCGGATGCTGCTTGTCCCATGCCATGAGTAGCTGTTGCTGCTGCCTGGACATGTTCAGCTGGTAGCGGTCGAACATGTAGAAGGTCGTCCGCGCCACGAGGCCTTTGACCTCGTCGCGAGGTTCCGCTGCCCGCTGCTGGAAATCAACCTTGGTGGTGCACTGGCCGTATTGAGGGGCAACCCCTGACACCATGCCATAGTTGAAATTGCTGCGATCGCCGTTCACTTCGCCCACCGAGGGGTAGAGATTGAACAGGTCGGCTTCCATGGCGCGGAATATCGGGTCGGTATCGACACATTGTTCCCGGCCGCCGCTTTGCCAGCATTTACGTTGATGGCCGAACGTCCAGGCGGGCACGATGTGTTCCCACTCGGTGCGCTCGGCACGGGTTTGCTCTTTGCGGGTTTCATACCCGCAAGACTTGGCATCGACCCGGCCGCCGGATTTACCCACCCACGTCCATTTGCAGCCGCAGTAGAGTTCGCCCATCGAGCTGTTCGCCTGGTCGAGGTAGATCTTCTGCTTGGCGATGACCTTGGCTTCGGTGAAGGTGGCGGGAGGGCTTGAGAAG
This sequence comes from Pseudomonas sp. BJa5, assembly GCF_030272875.2. NCBI lineage: Bacteria > Pseudomonadati > Pseudomonadota > Gammaproteobacteria > Pseudomonadales > Pseudomonadaceae > Pseudomonas > Pseudomonas sp. BJa5. The sequence continues at coordinate 99,466 of NZ_JALRNG020000009.1, read as the reverse complement.
GCAGGAGAAACAGCAGCAAGGGATAGCGTTACGACGTACAACAGCTTCTTCATACAAAAGCATCATCGGTATTTTCGGGGGGCGGGATTATACGTCAGTGCAGCAGTGGCAGTGCGGCAAAACAGGCCCGGTTGGCCTGCTTTGCCTTCACGCGACCTTGGCGACCGCTCGCGGCTAGCGCCGCTACTGTTCGTCGACCTTCTGTATGGCGGTTTTTCGGGCAACGCGCCTGGTTTTACCGGGCTTGGCTGCCTGGATCGCCACTGCCTGTAGTTCCTCATAGGAGTCCCTCAGGCACTGCGCGAGAAAATCCGGGTCGGGGACGACGTTCGGTGAGCTGGTCAGTGAGATGAACATCTTCCCGCAGTAGCTGGTGGGGTTCCAGATCAACGACAGGCCATCGACCAGCGGCCCCACACCGCACCAGTACACGAGCCTGGCGCCGAGCATGTACAGCGGCACATTGGGGCCCGGGACGTTGGTCACCATGCAGTTGTGCAGCAGCACCGGGCCCTTGCCGCCCATGCCCATCAGCGTCGCCAGGCGGCCGGCGAGCCCCAGGGTCGCCGGCGGTGCGAATTTCTGCAGGTTGGTCAGGTCGTTCGCACCGACCGCATTCTGGATCGCCTTGGATTGCGATGTGGCGGCCTGCAGCGCTTGCAGCCGGGCGAGCGGATCTTCGATATCCGTGCCCAGAGGGAAGGTCAGCATCGACACGGTGTTGCCGGCAGCGACAGCTTCATTGCCCTGGCGGGTGTTAACCGGTGCCAGGGTCACCAGCGACTTCTCGGGCAGTTCATCCTTTGCCATCAGGTAGCGACGCATCGCCCCACCGACCATGGCCAGGACCGCATCGTTGACCGTTGCCCCGGGCACCAGGTTCTTGATTTTTTTCACTTCGCCCAGATCGAGGGTGACCGAATCCCAGACCCGACTGGACGTGACGTTGCTGTTGAAACGTGTGCGCGGTGCGCCCCCTTCAGCGCTGAACACGGAGCTTGCCACTTTACGCAGACTGGCAATGGCGAGCCTGGGTAGCACGCGGGCCAAGGGCAGGGCCATGCGGGCGGAGGCCGTGAGGTTGTCGGTGAACATACGGCCGACCGTGTCGAGCATGCCCCAGTGCGACGGCGCGCTGCTTGCCGCCGGCGTGTTATCAAGCACCGCGACCGGTTTGCCCTGCGCGCCAGCCAGATCGTGCAAGGCCCAGGTCAATTCCGCGGCTGCGGCGCCGTCCATCGCGGCATGGTGCGATTTGGTCAGGATGGCGAAGCTGCCCTCGGGGATACCCTCGATGTTGTCGAGCCCCTCGATCACGTACATCTCCCAGGGGGCCCGGGCCAGGTCTACCGAGCGGGCATGGATGCGTGACACCAGGATGCAGAACTGGCGCCAGTCGCCTGGCTTGGGCAGGGCGAAATGGCGCACGTGGAAGTCGATGTCGAACAGATCGTCGTCCACCCAGTAGGGATAGCCCAGGCCAAAGGGCACCTGGATGATCTTGCGCTTGAACACCGGCGAGACGTCGAGACGGTCCGAGATATGCTGGACGATTTCCCGAAAGCCGAGTCGTTGCCCCTCTACCGTGGACTGATCGTAGATATAGATCATGGTGCAGTGCGACGCGGCATGGGGACGATCGACTTTGAGGAACAGGGCATCTTGCCCGCTGAGTTTGCTCATCGTTAACGTTCTCGCAAGGTGGTGGCGCAGGTGGATGGGCAGATTCATCGATCTGCCTTTGCCCCGTCCCCCTGCAAATGGGGGGGAAAGCGCGCAGGGCGCCGCTTTACTCTGGCGCTATCGGAGGGTCTCGTGCGCACCGTCGGGGCGCACCTGCTGGCCCCCGTCCGGGGAGGGGATCTTGCGTGTGGCGTAAAGAACAGTGCGTGAACGATAAAGGGCCGGGGGATTCACCCAGGCCCTGGTGGGAGTGCTTGCCCGAGGACTTCTGGCGGCAGGCCGATGGCACCGAGCTCGATGCCAGGCATCGCCTGAAGATACATGGCAGCGCCGCGATCGAACGGGTGATGCGCACCTCTCTGGCGGCTACGGTGGCGGCGAGCGCGCTGGCCACGCTCGGCAAACCTGGCCGGGTGCAGCGCGAGTTCGAGGCGCTGCGCTTCTACGAACCGCTGGCACGCGCGCAAGATGCCTCCCGGGTATTCCAGGCGCCGCCGAAGGGCATCGCCATTTCACAACGCGCGTTGCCCGGCAATGACATCCGTCGTTTCCAACTGCGCTTTGCCAGTCCGTTCAAACCGCTCAATCCCTACGCCCGCCCGCAGTTCGAGGCCATGCAGCGCAATAGGTTTGCCCATGCCCAGCACTGGTGCCACGGCGACCGGCCGCGACCGACGCTGATCGTCATCCACGGCTTCGCCGCCGACCCGCACTGGCTCAATGCCCATGCGCTGTCGCTGGCCGGCTTCTATCGGCGCGGCTATGACATTCTGCTGTTCACCTATCCGCACCATGGTCGGCGCGCAGAGCGCAGCGACTGGTTCAGCGGCCAGGGATTGTTCGGCGGTGGGCTGGTGGCCTTCAACGAGGCGCCGCTGCATGCGATCCACGACCTGCGGGTGTTCATCGATTATCTCCAGGGACGCGGCGTCGAGCCTATCGGTGTGACGGGCATTTCCCTGGGCGGCTATACCGCGGCGCTGCTGGCGGCCGTTGACCCGCGCCTGGCCTATTGCATCCCGATCGTACCCGCGGTCAGCCCGGTCGATGTGTTCCTTGAGTGGCAGCCCACGGGGCTGTTGCTCTCCCGGCTGATGCGTAGCCAGGGCATTGGCGTGGCCGAGATGCGTGGATTACTGGCCGTGCACAATCCGTTGACCTACGCCCCGTGCCTGGAGGGCGAGCGCATGCTGATCATCGGCGGTGCCGGCGATCGCATCACCCTGCCGCGCCACCTGCGGCTGCTGCACCGGCACTGGCCGGGTAGTGCGTTGCACTGGTTCCCCGGCAACCATATCCTGCACCTGGGGCGTGGCGAGTACCTGGCGTGCATGGGGGCGTTGATGGACAGGTACTCCGGTTAAGGCATGTCTCCCCCTAAGCGCCGATTCGTTCGAGGAGCTAGGCCGATGGCCCTGGTAATGGAAAATCTGACCCGGTTCGGGCGTATTGAATGTTCGCAGGTCAATGCCAGTGGCGCCTGCTACCCCAAGCATACCCATGAAGAGTATGTGATCAGCGCAAACCTTAGCGGGGTAGAGCGGATCTGGTATAACGGCAGGCAGCAAGAGGTGTTGTCGGGCGAGGTAACGCTGTATAACCCGATGACCGTGCAGTCATCGGAGTTCTGCGGTGAGGGCGCACAGTTCATCAGCCTGCATCTGGATGAACAACAGGTGCGCAGCATTCTCGACCAGACCACGCACGACAATGGCCTGCCCGCGTTTCAGGAGGGCAATATCCGCGACAGTGCGCTGTTTGGTTCGATCCTCGACCTGCATGAGCAGCTGCACTCCAGCAGCCGTGACGAGGCGTTGCTGGTGCTGTTCAGTGAGCTGGCGCGTTTTCGGAGCACGCCAGATACCAGCGGCGAGCCGTTGCGGGTGGCACACTTGATCCGTTTCATGAAGGCCAATCTGTACGAGGCGATCGAGCTTGAAGACCTGTGCGCCGAAGCGAACCTGTCCAGGTTCCATCTGGTGCGAAGCTTCAAGGCCGAGAAAAACCTCCCCCCGATGCAGTATTTCAAGCAGTTGCGCCTGATCGAAGCACGCCGGCGCCTGCGCCTTGGCGACGCGCCTGCGCGCATCGCCGTCGAGTTGGGCTTCTTCGACCAGGCCCACCTGAGCAATGCGTTTCGCAAAGTGATGGGCGCCTCGCCGTCGAGTTACAGCTCAATGCTGGGCGTCGCCCGTTAGCCTGCTCATCAACAACCGTCTCTCAAGCGTTATTTGAACAATGAATCGTCCGCTGTTTGTTTCATTAGATGGGCCCAAGGGCACCGGCAAAACCACACTGTTGGAGGCCGTTACCAAAGTACTGAGGGCCGACAACAAAAAGGTGATCCGGCTTTGCGAGAAGAAAAGCGATCCCTTCAGGGGGGACACCATGGCCCTCGTCAACAAACTCGTCCGGAATCCCTCCCGGGACCTGGAGTTGGGGGTGTGTGAGCGTTTTGCCGATAGTCGCTCCTGGATTTCCCGCCACATACTGCCTAAACAGCCCCCGGGCAGCATCATCCTGATCGATCGCTGGTACCCGTCTGAAGCCGCGTTTCGCCGGATAGTCCCGTTTGCCGAGATCCTGCAGTTGAACATCGAGCGAAATGTGCAAGTGCCGGACCTGCATGTCGGGGTCGTCACCGCACCTGATGTTTCATGGGCGCGGGCAGCAGCGCGTACGCGTGGGCTGAGCAGTACTGTGCTGCACAAGCTGGAGGAGCATGCCGCTTGTACCCAGGCGTTCGAGCGGGCGATTGCAGAGCATGGCTGGGCGTTATGCCGTAATGACGGAACGCTCGAAGATGCAACGGAGCAGGTGGTTTCCGAGATCTATAGCGTCCTGTCAGTGCCTTAGGGGGTTGATGAACACCAGGCCTCGGCCGTGGCCTCACGGAAAAGCCGGGCAAGCTGCGGATCGTCGACTGCTCGGGCCAGCAGCACCGCGCCGACCATGGAGGCCAGGATCTGTGCGGCACGCAAGTGACTGGTCTCATCGTTTTCGACACCGTCGACCCGCTCGATGGTCGCCAGCATGGCGCGAATGCCTGCGGTGAAGGGCTGTTTCACGGTATCTGTCTGACGCGCGATATCGGCCGCCAACGCGGGCACCGGACACCCCGTACCGACACCGGCAACATGCCGCTCGGAAAGATAGGCCTCAACCAGCTCGGTCAATGTCGTGGCCTGCTTGAAGGCCGATCGGTCGGACTCGAACATCTGTTGCACAGCCGCTGCCGCCAACTCCTCCTTGCCGCCAGGAAACTGTCCGTAGAACCCGCCATGGGTGAGGCCGACGGAACGGGCGAGCTGGCCTATGCCGACACCCTCGACACCGTGCTCCCGATAGAGGTGGGCGGCGGCCTGGAGGATCGCCGCCTTGTTGCTTGCCGCCTTTTCTTTGGTGACCTTCATTTTGCTGCTCCTGTCGCTGCGGGAGAGGACGCGTGGATCGCCTACGACCTTAAAATAATAATGACGATCATCATAAAAGCAAGGGGTGCGTTTCCCTGGCAGCATCGCTCGTTCAACGCAAATCAGACACTGGAATCCCTCTATAACGGGCTTTCTAGCCTCTGCTCGTGCCTAATTATGATGACTATCATGATTGGTGATAGTAAGTTTCGTTCCGGTCGATTGGTGCTGCAGCCCTTGCAGGCACACGCTGAGCGCACTCTAAAACAACAATCGGTGAGCCCAATGGACAAATCCCTCAAGCGCTTGCGCTATTCAGCCCTGGCCGCTGGATTGATCGCCCTGGCTGCCTGTGATCGAACCCCGCAAAGTGCGTCGCCAACCGCGCCTGCGGCAGCGAAGGTCACTGCCGCGACAGTGCTCGAGCAACCCATCACCGAATGGGATGAGTTCACCGGTCGCCTTGAAGCGCCGCAAACCGTCATCGTGCGCCCAAGGGTTTCAGGACAGATCGACCGCGTGGCGTTTACCGAGGGAGCCCAGGTCAGCAAAGGCGACCTGCTGTTCCAGATCGACCCTCGGCCATTCGAGGCCGAGGTCCATCGCCTGGAAGCCCAGCTGCAACAAGCCCGGGCCACGGTTGTGCGTACCAGCAATGAGGCGCAGCGGGGCGAACGCCTGCGGGCCAGCAATGCGATCTCGGCGGAACTGGCCGAGTCGCGCAGCACGCTTGCCGAGGAGGCGCGCGCCAGCGTCGCCAGCGTTCAGGCACAACTGGACCTGGCGCGCCTGAACCTGAGCTTTACCCGCGTTACCGCACCGATCAGCGGCCGCGCAAGCCGCGCCGAAATCACCGCCGGCAACCTTGCCCGCGCCGACCAGACCGCGCTCACCAGCGTGGTCTCGACCGACCAGGTCTACGCCTACTTCGACGTCGATGAACGTGTGTACCTCAAGTACAACCAACTTAGCCGCGACGGTCAGCGTGGGCAGACCACGCCGGTGTACATGGGCTTGTCCAGTGAATCCGGCAACCCGCACCTGGGCCAGATGAACTTCGTCGACAACCAGGTCAATCCCAAGACCGGCACCATCCGTGGCCGTGCGGTGTTCGACAATCGCGATGGCAACTTCACTCCGGGTCTGTATGCCCGGCTCAAACTGGTGGGCAGCGGCAATTACCAGGCCATCCTGATCAAGGACGAAGCCGTCGGTACCGACCTTGGCAAGAAGTTCGTGCTGATCGTCGACGCGCACAACACCACGACCTACCGCCCCGTCGAACTGGGGCCAAAGCTTGAGGGCCTGCGCATCGTGCGCAGTGGCCTGCAAAAGGGCGAGCGCATCGTCGTCGCCGGCTTGCAACGGGTACGTCCGGGGGCTGCGGTCGATGCGCAAGAAGCGCCGATGGCCAGCGAGCAGACCCTGGCGGCGTTGGCCAGGCAACGCCAGGTGCTGGAAGCCGGCAATTCGCCAGGCAAAACCTTCGCTGTGCAACCCAAGGTTGCCAGTAACGCGTCACCACGTGGCTGAGGGGGACCGACATGAAATTTTCCCAGTTTTTCATCCAGCGGCCGATTTTCGCCGCCGTGCTGTCGCTGATGATTCTGATCGCCGGTGCCATTTCCCTGTTCCAGCTGCCCATCAGCGAGTACCCGGAAGTCGTGCCGCCCACCGTGGTCGTACGTGCCAGCTTCCCGGGCGCCAACCCCAAGGTCATCGGCGAAACGGTCGCCGCACCGCTGGAACAAGCCATCACCGGCGTGGAGAACATGCTCTACATGTCCTCGCAATCCACGGCGGACGGCAAGCTGACGCTGACCATCACCTTCGCCCTGGGCACCGACCTGGACAACGCCCAGGTGCAGGTGCAGAACCGCGTAACCCGCACCGAACCCAAGCTGCCTCAAGAAGTGACGCGCATCGGCATTACCGTCGACAAGGCCTCGCCCGAGTTGACCATGGTCGTGCACCTGACCTCACCCGACCAGCGCTACGACATGCTGTACCTGTCCAACTACGCGACCCTGAACGTCAAGGACGAACTGTCCCGGCTGGGCGGCATCGGCGATGTCAAAGTCTGGGGCCTGGGCGAATACTCGATGCGCGTCTGGCTGGACCCGAACAAGACCGCCTCGCGCAATCTGACCGCTACCGATGTGGTCAAGGCCATTCGCGAGCAGAACCGCCAGGTGGCGGCGGGGCAGTTGGGGGCACCGCCATCGCCTGCGGCCACCAGTTTCCAGCTGTCGATCAACACCCAGGGCCGCCTGGCAAACGAGGAAGAATTCGAGAACATCATCATCCGTGCCGGTGAGAATGGCGAAATCACCCGCCTGAAAGACATCGCCCGGATTGAACTCGGGTCCAGTGGCTACGCCTTGCGCTCGCTGTTGAACAACGAGCAGGCGGTGGCCATGCCGATCTTCCAGCGTCCAGGTTCCAACGCCATCGAGGTGTCCAACCAGGTTCGGGCGAAAATGGCCGAGCTGAAGAAGGACTTCCCCGAAGGCATGGACTACAGCATCGTCTACGACCCGACCATCTTCGTGCGCAGCTCGATCGAAGCGGTGGTGCACACTCTGTTCGAGGCCCTGGTCCTGGTCGTGCTGGTGGTGATTGTGTTCCTGCAGACCTGGCGCGCGTCGATCATTCCCCTGGTGGCGGTACCGGTGTCGCTGATCGGCACCTTTGCAGTCATGCACCTGTTCGATTTCTCGCTCAATGCGCTATCGCTGTTCGGCCTGGTGCTGGCCATCGGTATCGTTGTCGATGACGCCATCGTCGTGGTGGAAAACGTCGAGCGTAATATCGCGCTGGGGCTCAAACCCGTGGACGCAACGCGCAAGGCCATGGGCGAGGTCACCGGGCCGATCATTGCCACGGCGCTGGTGCTGTGTGCGGTGTTCGTACCGGCCGCGTTCATCTCGGGCCTTACCGGGCAGTTCTACAAGCAGTTCGCCCTGACCATCGCCATCTCCACCGTGATCTCGGCGTTCAATTCGCTGACCCTGTCGCCGGCGCTGGCGGCCGTGCTGCTACGCGGTCACGATGCGCCTAAAGACCGCTTTTCGAAAATGCTCGACACGCTCTTCGGCGCCTGGCTGTTCCGGCCATTCAATCGTCTTTTCGAGCGTGCCAGCCTCGGCTATGTGGGTACGGTGGCACGGATCATTCGCAGCAGCGGTATCGCCTTGCTGGTGTACGGCGGGCTGATGGTGTTGACCTATTTTGGCTTTGCCACCACGCCGACCGGCTTCGTGCCGACCCAGGACAAGCAGTATCTGGTGACCTTCGCCCAGCTGCCCGATGCCGCCAGCCTGGACCGCACGCAGGAGGTGATCGGACGCATGAGCGAGATTGCCCTCAAGCAACCCGGTGCGGTCAGTGCGGTGGCGTTCCCGGGCCTGTCGATCAATGGTTTTACCAACAGCCCGAACAATGGCGTGGTGTTCATCGGCCTGAAACCTTTCGATGAGCGCAAGGACGCCAGTCTATCGGCGCCGGCTATCGCTGCGGGGTTGAACAGCAAGTTCGGTGAAATCCAGGAAGCCTATACGGCCGTATTCCCGCCGCCGCCGGTACATGGGCTGGGCACCATCGGCGGCTTCCGGGTGCAGATCGAAGACCGTGGCAACCTGGGATATGACGAGCTGTACAAGGAAACCCAGAACATCATTGCCAAGAGCCGCAGCATGCCGGAGCTGGCGAGGTTGTTCACCAGCTATACGGTCAACGTGCCGCAGGTCGATGCCGCCATCGATCGCGAAAAGGCCAGGACCCATGGCGTGGCCATCAATGACATCTTCGACACCTTGCAGGTGTACCTGGGCTCGCTGTATGCCAACGACTTCAACCGCTTTGGCCGTACCTACCAGGTCAACGTCCAGGCTGAACAACAATTCCGCCTGGAACCCGAGCAGATCGGCCAGCTCAAGGTGCGCAACAACCAGGGCGAGATGATTCCGCTGGCGACCTTTATCAAGGTCAGCGATACCTCGGGGCCGGATCGGGTCCAGCACTACAATGGCTTCGTCACTGCCGAGATCAATGGTGCTCCCGGGGCCGGCTTCAGCTCGGGGCAAGCGCAAGCGGCGATGGAAAAACTGCTCAAGGCCGAGCTGCCCAACGGCATGACCTATGAGTGGACCGACCTGACCTACCAGCAGATCCTGGCGGGCAACACCGCGCTGTTCGTCTTCCCGCTGTGCGTATTGCTGGCCTTCCTGGTGCTGGCCGCCCAGTACGAAAGCTGGAGCCTGCCGCTGGCGGTGATCCTGATCGTACCGATGACGCTGCTCTCGGCGATCACCGGGGTGATCCTGGCCGGCAGTGACAACAACATCTTTACCCAGATCGGCTTGATCGTACTGGTGGGGCTGGCGTGCAAGAACGCGATCCTGATCGTCGAGTTCGCCAAGGACAAACAGGCCGAAGGATTCGATCCGCTGGCCGCGGTGCTGGAAGCTTGCCGTCTGCGCCTGCGGCCGATCCTGATGACCTCGATCGCCTTCATCATGGGTGTGGTGCCGCTGGTATTCTCCTCCGGTGCCGGTGCGGAAATGCGTCATGCCATGGGTGTGGCGGTGTTCTCCGGCATGCTTGGGGTGACCTTTTTCGGCTTGTTGCTGACGCCGGTGTTCTTCGTGTTGATTCGCCGTTATGTCGAGCGCTTGCAGGCGCGCAAAGCGGCCCGCGCCCACGCACGTTTGAGCGCTGAGCCGGAGGTGCATTGATGAACGCCCTGAATCTTGCGCTGCCAGGCCTGCTGGCTGTGGCGCTGGCTGCCTGCACGGTGGGGCCTGATTACCAGGCACCTGAAATCGCAACGGCAAGGATTGATTCGGCCAGCGCGCAGTCCGCCACGGCCAGGTACGACCGCACCCGGTTCGACGCTGTCTGGTGGCAGCAATTCGACGACCCGGTCCTCAACCAGTTGGTAGGCAAATCATTGCAGGGCAACCGCGACCTGCGCGTGGCGTTTGCACGCCTGCAGGCCGCCAGGGCCATTCGCGACGATGTCGCCAATGACCAGCTGCCGGTGGTCACCAGCCGCGTCAGCAGCGACCTGGGCAAGGCCCAGGTGCCTGGCCTGAGCGAGAAAAGGGTCAACATCGAGCGCTATGACCTGGGCCTGGACATGGCCTGGGAAATCGACTTGTTCGGCCGTATCCGCCGCGAACTGGAGGCGAGCGATGCACGCGAGGACGCCGTGCGAGAGGATCTGTATCAATTGCAGGTCACCCTGATTGCCGAGCTGGTCGACGCCTATGGGCAACTGCGCGGCGCGCAACTGCGGGAGCGAATTGCCCTGGAGAACCTGCAAAACCAGAACGATTCGCGCAGCCTGACCCTTACCCGACGCGAAGCCGGCGTAGGCAACGACCTGGATGTCGTGCGCGCCGATGCACGTGTGGCGGCCGTGGAAGCCACGCTGCCGCAGCTACAGGCCGAGCAGGTGCGCGAACGTAACCGCATTGCCACACTGCTGGGCGAGCGCCCGGAGCAATTGAGCGTCGACCTGCGTCCCGCGCAACTGCCAGCCATTGCCAAGGCCTTGCCGATTGGCGATCCCGGCGAGCTGCTGCGGCGCCGACCTGATATCCGCAGCGCTGAACGTCAGCTGGCCGCGGCCACGGCGGACGTCGGCGTCGCCACCGCCGACCTGTTCCCGCGGATCAGTTTGAGTGGCTTCCTGGGCTTTACCGCAGCGCGCGGTTCGCAATTGGGCTCGGGCAATGCAGCGGCCTGGGCATTGGGGCCGAGCATTACCTGGCCTGCGTTCGACCTGGGCAGCGTCCGCGCCCGGCTTCGCGGTGCCAATGCGCAAGCGCAAGGCGCCCTGGCGACCTATGAGCAACAGGTGCTGCTGGCCCTGGAAGAGGCGGAAAATGCGTTCAGCGATTATGGCAAACGCCAGCAACGACTGGCTTCATTGATAAAACAGGCCGAATCGAGCCGCAGCGCCGCCACCCTGGCCTCGATTCAATACCGGGAAGGGACAGTGGATTACCTGGTACTGCTCGATGCACAACGCGAGCAGTTGAGTGCCGATGATGCCCAGGCCCAAGGAGAGATTGAGCTGTATCGCGGCATCGTCGCGATCTACAAGGCACTGGGAGGAGGGTGGCAAGTGCCGGCTGCACGGGCTTCTGCAAGCTGACCCGGCGCCGGGCCCACGCCTGGACCTTCGTAAACCTCGAAAGCACAAGGAGACAACCTCTTGGAGCTGGAACTGACTGCGGCCACACTCCTTGTCACATTCGCCGGGGTGTTCTTGATCTGTTTCATGAAAGGCGCATTCGGCGGCGGCTTTGCCATTGTCGGCATCCCGCTGCTGTCACTGGTCATGGACCCGATCACTGCCGGTGGGCTGCTCGCGCCGCTGTTCATTGCCATGGACCTGTTCAGCCTGCGCTACTGGAAAGCGGCCACGTGGTCCAAACCGGACCTGAGATTGCTGGTGCCGGGCCTGGTCGTCGGCATCGGCGTGGGTTATGGACTCTTTCGCGTGCTGGACCAGCACGCAGTCGCCATTGCGATGGCAGTGGTCACCCTGACCTTTGTCGGCCTCTGGTTCAAGTCCGGCGGGGAAGTCAGGGTGCGCCCGCGGTCATCGGCCAAGGCGGTGGCGGCGGGCGTCACCTCGGGCATCACGACCATGGTCGCGCACTCAGGCGGGCCACCCTTGGCGATGTATCTGTTGCCACTTGGCTTGAGCAAACAGGTTTATGCCGGCACCACCAGTATGTTTTTCACCGTGGGCAATCTGCTCAAGGCTTTGCCCTGGCTGCTGCTGGCCAAGCCCACAGGTAACGGGCTGAGTCTGATGATGATCTGCCTGCTCGCCATTCCCAGCGGTGTCTGGCTGGGCTGGCGGCTGCACGCAAGACTGGATCAACGGCAGATGTATCGCGCCTGTTACGGTCTGCTGGTGGTCACAGCCGTGAAGCTTTTGTGGGATGGTGTCAGTGGTTATATGGCCTGAACAAGGGCAGGGGCAAGGGCTAGATCACTCGACCCGAGGGCTTCAAATAGCTGAAGAGTACAAATGTACTCCCTTCGGGTTATCGTACTAATCTTGTCTTGCACCTCAAACCACTGCCGCAGCCCTACAGCAAATCAAGCGGATGCTCCACGATCACCCGCACTTCATTGATGTCCTGCAGATCTGCCTGCGCCTCAACGTTGCCGCGATACACGGCAAACCGCGTGCGCAATAGCATGCCCCTGGCCCAACCTTGCTGCACCACGTAGCGCACGTCGACATCCAGCTCATGCCAGCGCGCACCGTCATACATTCCATAGGTCGAAGCCGGGCCACCCGCGAAGTGCGCCCCCGGCGTCCAGCCACTGTCGCTGGCGCCGCGGCCGGTAACGTAGCGGGTCATGAAGTTCAGGCCGGGGATACCCAGCGCTGCCAGGTCGAGGTCGTAGCGCGCCTGTTGCGATTTCATCCCCGGCGCGTTGAAGTCGGAGAGTTGTACCGAGTTGGCCAGATCGATCGACAAACCGCCGACATAGTCGAACGGCGTGTCGCCATCGATCTGCTGCCAGGCGAGGGTGAACCGCTGCGCGCCGACCCGGTAAGCCGCGGCCAGGCTCCAGCTGGTGTTATCGATCGGCCCTGACAACTCACGGCCGGTGGCATCGCTTCGGTACACATGGGTGTCTAAGTTCAGCCCCTGGCCCATGCCCAGGGGCACGTCGTAGTTGAGGTTGAAGTAGCTTTGCAGCCAGTTGTCCTGTGCCCGGGCGTAAAACAGCTTGAGGCCCAGGGCCTCGTTGAGGCGATAGCTGCCCCCGAGAAAATCCAGGCTGCGTACCGGGACATCGGAGTAACGGGTGCGCAGGCTGTCGTCGCTGTTGCTGGAGGCAAACTCGTGGTAGGCGGTGAAGTGACCGGCTTCAAGTTGAACCGCGTCCAGTGCATCGCTGCGCAGGTACAGGCCGGTGGCCATTTCTGGCAGCAGGCGGCTGTCGGCGGTGGTGAAGACAGGCGTGGCCGTGCGCATTTCACCCCACTTGAGTTCAGTGGCTCCCGCTCGCACCTTGAGCGCGGCCCCCGCCTGGCTGTAGTTGTCTTCGACCTTGGCGTCGGCCTGGCGGTTGTGGCTGATCGGCAGTAGGGCAGTGCCGGTGCGACCGGGGCCACTGTCGAGCTTGATGCCCAGGTCGGCGTGAGCATCCACGCCCAGGCCCAGCGTGCCCTGGGTGTATCCGGAGGCATAGCGCAGCATCAGGCCATGGGCCCATTCTTCGCGGTAGCCGTTGCGTTCGCTGGCAGGCCGCGCCGGGTTCACCCCCTGGGTGTTGCTGGCGCCGTTGCGCAGGTCGCGGTTGAAGTAATAGTTGCGGTTGATCAGCTCCAGGCGGCTGTCTTCTACAAAACCCTCGGCACTGGCCAGCAGCAGTGACGAATGACCGGTGAGCAAGGTGGCGCAGAGCAGTGTGGCGTGGGGACGAGACATGGTCGTATTACCTGTTGTTATTGTTTTTCACGCAGCCGGTTGCACGACGCAACGGCGCGCCGCAAATGAGCTGGGAGGGTGGTGCTCGTCCTTGAGCAGGATGGTTCAGTCGAGGTCTTTGCCAGCGGTCTCGGGGGCCAGCTTCAAACCGATCAGCGACAGCAGGATGGCAGCGAAGATGTACCAGGCGGGGGCGTTGGGGCTGCCGGTGAGATTGACCAGCCCGGCGGCGAAGAACTGCGCGAAGCCGCCGAACAGCGCCACGCCAATGCAATAGGCCAGGGACATGCCACTGGCGCGGATCTGCGTGGGGAACAACTCCGGCAGCATCGCCAGGTTAGGCACGATGGTGTAGGTCAGGGGAATGCACAGCAAGGTCACCACGGTCAGCAATACGCTGATGCTCGGGTGTTGGTTGATCAGCAGGAACGCAGGGTAGATCGCCAGCAGCAGCACCGGCAGTGGCCAGAAAATCGCCTTGCGCCGGCCGATGCGATCGCTCAGGCGCCCGGCGTGGGCCGACAGCAACAGCGGCGGCAGGCAGGCGCAAATGGCTGCCCAGGCGCCGACGCTCAGCGGCATGCCGAGCACGCCGACGGCATGGTTGGCCAGGTAGAACTGGATGGTGTAGATCGGCACCGTGGCACCGACCACCAGCAGGACACCGGCGAGCAACTGCCGCGGGTGTTGCAGCAACAACGCCAACTGCCCGGAGCGCGACAGCGATGGCCTGCTGCGCAGTGACTGGCGATGGACGGCGGTTTCCTCCAGGCGATGGCGAATGTACTCACTGACCGGGATGCCCAGGATGCCCATGGCGAACACCAGGCGCCACCCCCAGCTGTCCATGGCCTCGGGACTGAGCAGGTTGCTCAGGCCCATGACCATCAAGCCACCGATGAGGATACCCAGGCTCTGGCTGAAGGTCTGCCAGCTGCAGTAGTAGCCGCGCGTATGCTTGTCGGCGTACTCCATCAGCATGGTCGTCGAGGTACCGATCTGGCCACCGACGGCGAAGCCTTGCAGCAACCGCGCAGCGATGACGATGGCGGGGCCGAGCAAGCCTGCCTGGGCATAGGTCGGGGCGACGGTGAACAGCAGCGAACCGATCGCCATCAGCCACAAGGTCAGGCGCATGGCGGCCTTGCGTCCGACCCGGTCGGCATACAGGCCGATCACCAGGCCACCCAGCGGGCGCATGACGAAGCCGGTGCCGAATACCGCCAACGACAGCATCAGCGGGATCAACGGATGGTCGCCGAAGGGAAAGAACAGCCTGGCCATCAGCGTCGCCAGCATGCTGTAGACCAGGAAGTCGTAGAACTCCAGGGCATTGCCCAGGCAGATAGCGGCGATGGCCCGGTGGTTCTTCGGTCGGGCCAATGCGCAGCTGGGGTCGAACGTTGTTGTTTTTGTTGTCATCGTCGTGGGGCTCTTGGGTTAAGTCGATTCAGGCGAGAAAGCGTTGCGCCAGGCGCACCCAGAAGGTGGCGCCCAGCGGCAGGATCTGGTCGTTGAAGTCGTAGCCGGGGTGGTGCACTTCACAGTTGCCAGCACCGTCACCGTTGCCGATCAGCAGGTAGCAACCGGGTACCCGCTCCAGCCAGAAGGCGAAGTCGTCGCTGGCGCAGATGGGCTTCTGGTTGTGCGCCAGGCCATCGTCACCCAGCCAGTCACGCACCACCTGTTCGGCCAGTCGGCTGGCTGCCGGGTCATTGACCAGCACCGGGTAGCCGGCGCCGAAGCTGACCTCGGCCTGGGCGCCATAGCTTTGCGCATGCAGTTCGGCCAGGGCCTGGATGCGTTGGCGCAACAGGCTGCGGACTTGCGGGTTGAGCGAGCGAACACTCAGGCGCAGCTCGGCGGTCTGTGGGATGACATTGGCGGCGTCACCGGCAAGGAAGGCGCCGGTGGTGATGATCGCGGTTTCGCTGGGTGGCGCATTGCGCGAGACGACGGTCTGCAGCGCCAGCACCAGCGACGCGCCGATCACCACCGGGTCGATGGTCTTTTCCGGCATGGCACCATGACCGCCTTTGCCATGGATGACGATGCTGACGCTGTCGGTGGAGGCCATGCAGGGGCCGGCCAGGATGCCGAACTTGCCGACCGGCATGCCGGGCGAATTGTGCAGGGCGAACAAGGCGTCGCAGGGGAATAGCTCGAACACCCCTTCATCCAGCATGCGCTTGGCACCCGAGCCACCGTGGCCTTCTTCGGCGGGCTGGAAGAACAGGTGCAAGGTGCCGCGCCAGCTACGGTCGCGGGCCAGCTCGCAGGCTGCGGCGAGGAGCATGACGGTGTGACCGTCGTGGCCGCAGGCATGCATCTTGCCCGGCGTACGGCTGGCCCAGGGTTGCGTGCCGTGCTCCTGGATCGGCAGGGCGTCCAGTTCTGCGCGCAGGCCCAGTGCCGGACCCTGACCGTTACGCAAGGTGCCGACCACGGCGGTTGTGGCCAGGTCCTTGTGGACCTCGTAACCCCAACTCTCCAGGTGGCCGATCACCCGCTTGCGGGTGGCGAATTCTTCGAAGCCAAGTTCCGGCTGGCGATGGATCGCCCGGCGCAGCTCGATCATGGCGGGGGTGATGGCGTTGATGCCGGGGGCAAAATCGGTGTCGTGCATATTGTCTTGTCCTGGTTCGCAAGGCGACACTGCGCGGCCCGTTGGCTGGCGCGTTCGCGAGATCTAACCTAACGCCCGCAGCCGGCGCGCATAAGCTGCAAAATGGTTGTCGTGACGACCCTTGGTGTTCAGGCAGGAGAAGCGCTTGAAGTTGCATCAGTTACAGGCCCTGATCGCAGTGGCCGACAGTGGTGGCATTCGCTCGGCGGCGCGTGCCCTGGGGCTGTCCCAGGCGGCGATCACCCGGGCCTTGCGTGAGCTGGAAGAAGAGCAGGGCCTGCCGCTGTTATCCCGGCATGCAGGCGGTGCACGCCTGACCGTGGCCGGACAGACCTTGCTGCCCCACGCCCGGCAGATCGCCAGCCAGCTGGAAAATGCCCAGCGCGATCTTGCCAGCCTGCGTGGCGAAGCACCGACGCGGCTTTGCGTGGGGGTAACGCCGTGGTTCGGTCAGACCTTGCTGGCCGAGGCCGTGAAGGCATTTCGCCAAGAGATGCCGGCGGTGCAACTGGAGCTCTATGAGGGACTGCAGGCGGTCAGCCTGTCATTGTTGCGTAGCGGCCAGATGCAGTTTGCCCTGGGCCCTGCGGGCAATCTGCCCGGCCAGGAGTTCGCGCATGAACCGCTGGCCCGCTACCGCATGCGGGTGTTGGCCAGCAACAGTCATCCGCTGCGCACGGCCCGGTCGTTGGGCCAGTTGCTGGAACAGGACTGGGTGATGAACTTCACCCAGGCCAGCCACGAGCAGGTCATGCATGAGTTGTTTGGCCGCTACGGCTACAGCGTGGCGCACGGGCGCGTGGTCTGCGCCCAGTCCAGCGCCATGCTCAGCAGCCTGATCATCGATGCCGGCATGTTGGGTTATTCACCCGAGCCGATGTTGTTGTGCGAGCCGTTACGCGGCAAGGCCGCGGCGCTTGAGCTGGCGGAAACGCTGGAGGAGGGCGACATCAGTGTCGTGCGCTTGCGCGACCAGGCCCTGGATCCGGCGGCGCGCTGTTTTGTGGCCTGTCTGCAGCAAGCGTTGAAAGCCTGCGCTCGATCGGCCGATGCCGAGGCCCGGCGGTTGGCCGATATGCTTCGGTTGTTGTTCTGAGTGGGCAAGTTGGCAAAGGCAGCGCTCATTTTGGCGCGTCGACTTATCAATAGACGTGATAGTTACCATCGATATTTACCTGTTTTCTATCAGTCCGTCGGGATGGAGAATGGCAGCCTGTCTTTTAGCCGATCTTCGTTTGAGATCACGCCAATGCGTATTCTGACCCTCGCTTATCTGCCCCTTGCCCTTGCAGTATTGTCGGGCTGTACCTCCGCCCCAAACCAGCCAACACTGGAACTCACTACGTCAAAGTCGCCGCAAGCCTATTCCACTTGCGTCGTACAAAAACTGCGGGAAGGTCATCAAGAGCCCAGTCTCTCGCAATCCAATCGTGGGTACCGGGTTGTTTTGCCCAGCCCCGTGGCGGCGAGCAATGTCATTGAGGCCTATAAAGGAAGCACGGGTGGGAGGATTTACGTGTATCAACGTGGTCTGTTCAGCGATGACGTTGTCCAGATAGCCACCCAGTGTGCGTGAGTCGACCCTATAGGGGAGAAACTCGGCGGTGGAGCGATCGCAGCCTGTCGGCAGCTCCCACAGATGCCCCTGCAACCCTGCGACTACTGTGGGAGCTGGCGAAGCCTGCGATCGACTGCGTAGCAGTCGCAACCCGGCCACCACGGTGGGTCAGATGTAACGGCGGTCGTCAACAAACTGGTCAGAAATCCTGGAAGGAAGGATCGAAGACGCAACGATGCAGGTGATTTCTGATTTCTGTAGAGCCCTTGCGTGAATGATATTCGCGTGGTCGCGCCAGGCGCTTCCAGCTAAGCTGGCAACAGGGTTCATTCAAGGATCGAATCGATGATGCATCTACCGCTCGCGCTGGGTCTGTTACTTGCCGCCGCCTTGGTCGAAGCGGCTCCGCTGCAGGTGCCCAGCCCGGCCCAACTCAGGGCCCAGCTCGACAGTCTCAAGCCTGGCCAGTTTCTCTGGTACCCGCAGGTCTCGCCGGTAGGGCCGGTGACCGTGGTGGTCAGCCTCACCGAGCAACGCGCCTACGTCTATCGCAATGGCATCGCCATCGGCGTCAGCACCGTGAGCAGCGGCAAGCCAGGCCGGGAAACCCCTACCGGGGTATTCAGCATCCTGCAGAAAAAGGTCGAGCATAAATCCAGCCTCTACAACAGCGCGCCGATGCCCTACATGGAACGGCTGACCTGGGACGGCATTGCCCTGCACGCTGGCCATCTTCCGGGCTACCCCGCCTCCCATGGTTGCGTGCGCCTGCCGCTCGAATTCGCCAAGAAGCTGTATGGCGTCACCGGTTTCAGTTCGACCACCGTGATCGTTTCCGATACCCATAGCGCACCGGTGGAGGTCAACCACCCCGGTGTGCTCGCGCCTACGGTCAACGAGGGCAAGGCCCAAGGACCGCTGGTATTGAACAACCAGCAGTTCTGGAACGATCCGGACCCGACAGCGGGGCCGTTGTCGATCCTGATCAGTCGCGCCGACCTGCGCGCCTATGCGTTTCGTGGTGGCCAGTTGATCGGCTCGGCGCCCGCGCTGTCGCTTGAAAATGGCCGGCATCGCAGTGGAATGGCGGTGTATTCGCTGTTGCAAAAGCCATCCGCCATGGCACTCGACGCCGCACAGCCATTACGCTGGTCGGCGGTTGCGCTGAGCAACCCGGAGTATGGGGATACACCGCTTGAGCAATTGGGCCAATTGAACATGAGTCCGGAATTCCGCCGTCATTTACGCTCGGCGATGGACATCGGCACCATGCTGGTGATCACCGACTGGGCGTCGACCCGGGATACCCGCAGCAATGGCAATTTCACCGTGGTCAGCACCGAAGACAGTGAAGAATCTAAACCATTGGTCAAGAAATGATCGGCAACCCTGTAAAAATCAAGCAAAGTAGTGGCCTTTGACTTCACACAAACCGATTTTCGCTTTGAACGCGTGCCGTAACAACGCAAAGCAAAACCGACCATTAGGACGTAGCACCTGTTGACGACTTCGTGAGCCAGCGCCGTACAAGACAAAAAAGCAGTAGGCGAACAGCGAAGCAAGCAAGCGAGAAAGTCCGTGCGGATTAACGCCGTACGGCCCACTAGCTTTCGATCGCAGACAGGTTTTGAACAGGATAAACCATGTCGATGTTCGACCCATTGCGGGGAGCCGTCCGGCTCTCAGTAGCCACTGTTGGCCTGTTTTTCCTCAGCGCCTGGCACACCGCCCAGGCCCAGACCCTGCCGAGCGCCACCGAACTGCAGCAACTGGCGCCGAACGCCAGCCTTTCGGCCCTGAAGCTGGCACTCACCGCCTATGCGTGCGCCAGCGACAGCGACGCGGACAAATTGCTCACGGTCATCGATTACTCCAAGGCATCGCGTGACAAACGCCTGTGGGTGTTCGACCTGCGCGCCAGGAAGTTGTTGTTCGAGGAGTGGGTGGCCCATGGCAAGAACAGCGGCGCCGATGTGCCGACTGCGTTCTCCAACACCCCGAACAGCTTCCAGTCCTCCATCGGCCTGTATGAGACCGGTCAGACCTACAGCGGCAAGCACGGCCGCTCGCTGCGCCTGCAGGGGCTGGAGCCGGGGTTCAACGACAACAGCATGTCGCGGGCGATTGTCATGCATGCCGCCGCGTATGCCGATCCCAAGGTCGTTTCCGGTCTCGGTCGCCTGGGCCGCAGCCAGGGGTGTCCTGCCGTTCGACCGGCCATTGCCGGCAAGTTGATCGATACGCTGCAGCGCGGTAGTTATGTGTTCGCCTATTACCCGCAGCAGGACTGGCTGAAGAAATCGCGCTTCCTTAATGCCCAGAGCTGCCCGATGGCTAATCACGTGCTCGCCAGCAAGTGAGGTCACGGTCGAAATATTGTTGGCTTACCTCGTGAAACAGGCATTCGCGGGACTTACTGATCCACATCGAACGTCTCCCAATGCCAATTGGCAATGGGAGAAGCTCCATTATCGAGTCGGGGATCAGTAGGCGAATGCGCTGCGATGCTTTTGCACGAACTCTTTCCATCGAACAGGCTCGCGGCCTGTAATCTGCGCAAAATTGTCAAACGTGTCCTCGACCCCTGGGATAGCCCGAGCGGCGATGCGCTTGAAGTTTTCATACACGCAACTCATGTACGCCATCTCGGCGCCCGCCGCCCGCATGTTTTCCAGGAACACTTCTGCGGGCAAAGCTTCATAGCGGAATGGTTGCCCCAACGACTCACTCATGATCGCCGCGACTTCATCGTAGGACTTTACATCGTAGCCCAGGCGGTAGGTCCTTCCTGCGTGTTTGTCCGGGTGCAACAGCGTTTGCGCAGCTACTGCCGCGACGTCTTCGCCATCGACCCAACTGAACGCTGCATCGCCGGTGAATTGCTGAATGATTCCGGCGTTCACCGCTTGGGTGCCGTCGTAGCTGAGCAGGTTTTGCATGAAGACTTCCGGACGCAAGTGCGTGAAGGAGAACCCTGACCATTCAATGTAGCGTTCCACGAATTGGTGCCAGGCCCAATGCGCTATGGTGGTGTCGTCACGTCCGCAAGCCCCGAGATGCACGATGTGTTTCACCCCGGCCTGTTTCGCACTATCGAGAAATGCCTTGCTCTGGCGCAGCATGTCCACGGTGTAGCCGGTCATGAGAAAGGCGCGGTCGATACCTTGCAGGGCAGGGGCCAGTGTCTCCTCTCTATCAAAATCAACAATGACCGTGCGAACGCCCTGGGCTTCGAAAGCCTCGGCTTTGGCGGCTGAACGCACGGCTGCCACTGGCGTGATGGAGTCGTTTTCCAGCAGGCAGCGCAGCGTGTAGCTGCCGATTTGTCCGGTGGCGCCGGTGACGAGGATCGTCGGTTTGTGCTGGGTCATGAACATACCTGTAGGTTGGTTGATGTCTTCGGTCGCCAGCTTACCGATGAAAACAGGTCTGATTTACGATAGATTTTACCCAGTAAAAGGAATCAGATTCATCAATAAAGGAATTAGTATGTTCTCCTCCGAGCGCTTGAAGGGTATCGATGTGTTTGTCTGCGTCGTGGATTCAGGCAGCTTCAAGGCCGCTGCCGAGCGGATGAATCTGACGGGCTCGGCCATCAGCAAAAGCATTGCTCGGCTGGAGAGCAGGATCGGGATCCGGTTGTTCAATCGAACAACTCGCAGTTTGACAGTCACGGATGCGGGCTCGGCGTTCTATCGCACGTGCACGGATGTGCTGGCCAGCCTTGAAGAAGCCGAGTTGTCGCTGCACGCCGAAAACACCGAGCCGCGCGGCAGGATTCGCATCGATCTACCCGCGGCTTTCGGTCGCTTGCAGGCGTTGCCGGTCATTCTGCGGTTCGCCCAGGATCATGCCTTGCTGATGCCACACATTTCGTTTTCCGACCGGTTCATCGACCTGGTCGAGGAGGGCGTCGATATCGCCGTGCGCGTCGGTGGCTCTGACGTTTGGCCGCCCGCACTTGGGCATCGCTATCTGGGCAGTGAGCGGCATATCTTTTGCGCATCACCTGCCTATTTGAGCAAGTACGGCACACCTGTGAATGCTCACGACCTGGAACATCACCAATGCATCGCTTATGGCCGGGCGGATGGCACGGTAAGTCCGTGGCGATTTTCGGGGAGTCGACCCGGCGAAACGGAACGAAGGGTCATGCCCGCGCGGTTTGTGCTGGGCGATGGAGAAGGCCAGGTGACGGCAGTACTGGCGGGATGTGGTATTGCGCAGTTGCCGACGTGGTTGGTGAACCGTCAGCTTGAGGATGGGACACTGGTGCAAGTGCTTCCCCATCTGGCCACCGACGGTCTGGCGATCAATCTGGTCTGGATCAAAAGTCGTCAGGCACTACCCAAGGTCAGTGCTTTGCTGGACGCGCTCGCTGCGGGTCTGGTGCTGCCTGGTAGCAAAATGTAATTTGCGCATTCGACTCAGTTGCCTGCAGACCTGAGATTGGCTGCGGGCATCATGAGATCAAGTCGAACGACCTTTCATCTATGCAGATAGCTGCGGACCGTATCGAGATACCAGTCAACGAAGTCGATGACCTTCTTCTCGTCATTCTGTGAATACGGGCCCGGTACATAACCGGCACCCTGCACGCCGAGGAAGTTGTTTTCAGCCAGCCACTTGTCCTGGTCGTTGGTGGCGTTCCATAGCGCGGTGAGGTGCGCCAGCTCGTAGTCGCGGCCTTCCAGCGCGTCCTTGTGTACCAGCCATTTAGCTCGCACGTGGGTGGTGCCGGCGTCGATCGGCCAGGCCTCGAAGGTGAAGGCGTGGTCGCGCAGCGCATGGCTGAACGCGCTCGGCTCGGTGGCCCAGCGCAGGGTGCCGATATTGCCTTCGCCGCCCGGAATCAGTGGCTTCGCACAGGCCAGGCGGCCATCCAGGGTCAGGGAATCGACGCCATCCTTGATCGGGAAGCGCAGGATGTCGAACCAGGCGCCCTCGGCCGGGCCATTGATCAACCCGTTGGCCCGGCAGGTCGCTTCGAAGTCCACCATCCACTGCGGCAGGCCTTCGAAGTAGTCGTCCTCGGTGGGGTCGCGGAAGGAGGACAGCAGTTCCGGATGCCGCGCGCTGCAGTGGTAGCACTCGCGGCCGTTTTCCATCACCAGTTTCCAGTTGGCGTATTCGGGCAGCACCGCCGCATGGGCGACCTTGGCGTTTTCCAGGTCGTGGGGCGCCAGCATCGGTCCGAGCGCCCGGCGCAATTCGCTGAAGTCGGGCACGTCATCCGACAGGGCAATGAAGATCACGCCGGCCACCACTTCGCAATGGACGGGAATCAGGCTGTGCCGACCCGGATCGAAATCGGCGGGCATGTTGCGGGCGAAGATCAGGTTGCCTTTGAGGTCGTAGGTCCACTGGTGGTAGGGGCAGACCAGGCGCCGCGCCGAGCCCTTGTCACTGGTACAGATCAGCGCGCCGCGGTGGCGACAGGTGTTGAAGTACGCACGGACCGAGCTTTCCGCCTCGCGGATGATCACCACCGAGGTCTTGCCCACTTGCGCGGTGATGTAGTCGCCGACCCGGGGCACTTCGGCCAGATGTCCGGCCTGCAGCCAGGCGCGGGCGAAGACCGCTTTCATCTCGAAATCGAACACAGCCTGGGAGGTGTACAGCGCCTGCGGCAGGGTATGGCCGCGCTGGCACTTGCCGTAGAGGTCGGCCAAGGCGGTGAAGGAATGGTCGGTCGGGGTGATGCCGTGGCTGCAGCCTGCCATGTGCGGTTCCTCATCGAGTGTCGCCGGTTCGGGCGTTGTTGTTATGTGGCCGGGGTTGTTATAGGGCAGGGCGGGGGCGCCGCCAAACGAAACTCCGGCATGACCGCCATTCCTTTTTTCATGGGCATCCGGGGCCATTCCACGGCGGCATCGGCGCATGCCGAAACATCCTTTGCGGCGCCCGGCGGGACGCCTCGATACTCGAGCTCGCAGCCTGTACGGCAGAACAACAATAACCAGCGGGACCGATATGAATACTTTCGTGCAATCCACCACTTCGCGGATCTGGAGCAACGGCCGGCATGGCGTGCGCTGCGTCGCAGTCGTCGAGGAAACCCATGACGTGCGGACCTTCTGCTTCAAGGCCGAAGCACCGACGCTGTTTTTCTTCAAGCCCGGGCAGTTCGTCACCCTGGAGCTGGAGATCGATGGTGAACAGCTTATGCGCTCCTACACGCTCTCCAGTTCGCCGTCGCAGCCGTACAGCTTTTCCCTGACCATCAAGCGCGTGCCGGGGGGCAAGGTGTCCAACTGGCTGCACGATAACCTGAGGGCGGGCGACCCGTTGGTCGTCCACGGCCCGGCGGGGCGGTTCAACGCCATCGACTTCCCCGCCGACAAGGTGTTGCTGCTCTCCGGCGGCGTCGGCATCACCCCGGTGATGTCCATGGCCCGCTGGCTGTTCGACACCCATGAGCCGGTTGACCTGGTCTTCGTGCACAGCGCCCGCTCGCCGAAGGACATCATCTACCACGACGAACTGCGGCGGATGGCCGCCCGCAGCGAGGCGTTCAAGCTGCACCTGGTGTGCGAGCGCTACGAGAAAGGCGAAGCGTGGTCCGGCTATCGCGGCTATTTCACACGACCGATGCTCGACCTGATCGCGGCCGATTTCCTCCAGCGCGAGGTCTTCTGCTGTGGCCCGGCGCCCTACATGGCGGCGGTCAGGCAGATGCTGGAGGCCGCGGGCTTCGACATGGGCCGTTATCACGAGGAAGCGTTCGTCGCTCAGGTAGCGCCGGTGTCACTGCGGACCACTGAAGGCCACCAGGTAAACTTCTCCCGCAGCGGGCACAGCGTTCGGGTCGCCCCAGGAGAAACCCTGCACGCCGCAGCGGGCCGGGTCGGGCTACATATTCCCAAGGCCTGTGGCATGGGGTTGTGCGGCACCTGCCGGGTGTTGAAGCTGTCCGGTGAGGTGACGATGACACACCAAGGCGGCATCAGCGACGAAGAACTGGCCGAGGGCTATGTCCTGTCTTGCTGCGGTATCCCCCAGGGGGATGTAACCCTCGATTGTTGAGCACCGCGGCAAATTGCCCAGCCGTGGATTTGTCGCTACCCTCGGACGCTTCCGATACAGCGCCTGAGCGGGGGAACACTATCCATGAGCGCGAAGAAGTTGCCACCCCTGAGTGCCGTCGTGGCCTTCGACGCGGTGGTGCGGCTCGGCACCTTCACCCGGGCGGCCAGCGAACTCCATCTCACCCAGAGCGCGGTCAGCAAACAGATCAAGCGCCTCGAACAGAGCCTCGGCACGCCGCTGTTCGAGCGCAAGGGCAACGAGGTGATCCTTACCGCCAGCGGCGCCGTGCTGTACCGGGCGGTGACCCAGAGCCTGCAATGCATCAAGGAAGCCGTGCAGCAGATCGACAGCGCGCTGGCGCCGAGCCTGTCCATCAGCGCCAGTTCCGGTATCGCCAGCTATCTGGTCATCCCGCTGGTTTCTCGCTTCCGCAAGCTGTACCCGCAGATCAACGTGCGGGTGGTGGGCGCCCAGGATCGCCTGAAGCTGGATTTCACCGATACCGATTTCGCCATTCTCTACGGTGAGGGTCAGTGGAAAGACCTGTGCGTCCAGCGCATCGCCGAGGAAGAAATCTTCGCCATCTGCACCCCGCAATTTCGCGCTGCCAACCAGATCCAGGGCCTGGCCGACCTGGCTCGCTGCGACCTTATCGAACTGGAAAGCAACGACCCCGCGGCCCTTTCGACCCGCCAGTGGATGCGCCAGGTGGGATTCCTGGACCAGCACCGTGGCTCGATCATCCGCGTCTCCAGCTACGACCTGGCGATCAAGGCGGCGCTGGCCGGCGAGGGCGTTGCGCTGGCCTGGGCCGAGGCGCTGCCCGACGAGTTCCACAGCCAGCGGTTGTGTCGGGCGTGCGAGGAACCCTGAAGACCGGGCAGGGTGAATACATTGCCTTTCCAGCCTCCCGCGAACTGACACCGATGGCGCAAACCCTGTGGGACTGGATCGCCGCATCACAACCTGGCTGCTGATTGCCATTTTTTCAGGCAACCATCGCAACTACAGCGCTCTCAACGAATTTGCATGCGTCAGGCGCATGCAACGCAGGAAAAAATTGCGCTTTTGCCGCCCTGATGCCCCGCGTATGTTGGACCTGCCTGCAACACCCGCAGCCATCCCTTCCAACAAGAACAAGGTACGAGGGAAATCCATGAAGCCGCACGTCCTTTCCTGTCAGACCGCCGCTGATCGCCACAGACGATCAGGCTGATTGCGCCGTATCCACTGCTACCCATTCGCCCCGCAAACAATAAAAAAGGCTCGCGGCGTTGCCATGGCGCGCCGAGCGGCTGGAGGTCTATATGTCCGTGCAGTCGAACAGCATCAGTGGCGCTCTGTCGCCCACTACCTCGTCTGTGGTCGCCAGTTCCGGCGCCTGGACCACGCTTTTCATCCTCACTGCGGTGTACGCGATCAATATCGCCGACCGTTATGTCCTCTCCACCCTGATCGAACCGATCAAGCACGAGTTCCAGCTCAGCGACGCTTCGGTGGGCTTTCTCACCGGCGTGGCCCTGGCGATCTTCTATGTTGCCGCCGGCCTGCCGCTGGGCGCCCTGGCCGACCGCACCAACCGCAAGCGCATGATCGGTACCGCGGTAGCGGTGTGGTCGGCGATGACCCTGCTCTGCGGCCTGAGCAGCAGTTTCTGGCAGCTGCTGTTGGCCCGTATCGGTGTCGGCGTCGGCGAGGCGGGCGGCACGCCGCCCAGCCACTCGATCCTCGCTGACAAGTTCCGTCCCAAGTTGCGCGCCTTCGCCCTGTCGGTCTACGGCATCGGTGCCAGTGTCGGCGCCTGGTTCGGCGCTTCGGGGGCGGGTTACCTGAACGACGCCTACGGCTGGCGCACCACACTATTGGTGTTCGGCCTGTGTGGACTGCCGTTCGCCCTGCTGGTGTGGCTGTGCATCCGCGAGCCGAAGCGGGTGCATGACCAGGGCGAGAGCCGCGACAGCGAAGCCACCAGCTTCCGCGAGGCGCTGCGCTACACGGTCCGGCACCGGGCGCTGTTCCACCTGATCGCCGGGGCCACCGTCGTCACCTTCTGGGGCTGGGGTATTCTCTGGTGGGCCACCTCATTCCTGGTGCGCACCTACTCGATGACGGTGGGCGAGGCGGGCGCCATGCTCGGTCCGATCCACGGCATCGCCGGCACCGCAATGATGGTCATCACCGTGCTGGTGATGCTCCTGCTGCGCAGCAAGGCCATGTACCAACAATCCAGCTTCGTGGCCTGGACCACGCTGCTCGGCACGCTGTTCTCCATCGCCCTGTTCGCCACCACCCGGCTGGAGCTGGTCCACGTGCTGCTTTGGCTGTTCGTGCCCATCACCTACATCTACATCGGCCCTTCCATTGGCCTGCTGCAGAACCTCTATCCCGCCGGCATGCGTGCCAAGGGCTCGGCGATCCTGCTGTTCACCGCCAACATCGCCAACCTGGCGATCGCCCCGCAACTGGTGGGCCTGCTGTCGGACGTGGTCGCGCCACGCCTGGGCAATCCGCAGGAGTCCCTGCGCTACGTGCTGCTGGGTTGCACCTTCACTGGTTTCTGGGCGACTTACCACTACTGGGCCTGCGCCCGCCATATGAAAAGGGAAACACGATGAACCAGCCACTCAGCGTGAAAGCAGCACAGGTGCTCTACAGCCAGCGTCCGCTTTCTGGCAATTCGCGGGTCGAGATGGGTTGGTCCATCCCCCTGGACGATGATGGGCCGCTGCTGGCCGGTTTCGCCCGCTGGGACGGCGACGAGTCGCCCTACAAGACGCTGAACTACGACGAGGTGCTGATCGTGCTCGAAGGCACTTTCGGTTTCCAGCTGGCGTCCGGCGAGCGTTTCGAGGGTGGTCCCGAGACGACCCTGCGGATTCCCAGGAACACAGCCGTGAAGTACTTCGGCTCGCAAGCGAAGGTCTTCTTCGTCATTACCCCGCCGCAGGCGTGAGGCAACCATGGAAGCGAAACGGATGGACATCACACTCAGACCCCACGACGACCACACCAACGGCTGGTCGGCGATTCTGCCGCCGCGGCGCGCCCACGCGACCCTGCGCCAGAAACTGGACGCCGACTGGCTGATCATCGGCGCCGGCTACGCCGGGCTCGCTGCGGCCCGGCGACTGGCGCACAACCGTCCCAACGAGCGCATCGTAGTGCTGGAAGCGGGCGAGGCCGGCGATAATGCCTCCGGGCGCAACTCCGGCTTCGCCATCGACGTGCCGCACAACGTTGGCAGCTCCACTGCCGAGCTGGAAAAGGCGGTCAACTACAAACGCCTGATGAAGGCGGGCATCGCCTGGCTCGACGGCATCGTCAGGGAGCGGGGAATCCAGTGCGACTGGAGCGAGAAGGGCAAGTACCACTGCGCCGCCGCGCCGCAGCTGGCCGAGACCCTGCTGCGCCAGCACGCCCAGGAGCTTACGACCCTCGGCGAGCCCTATGAGTGGCTGGAACAGGCCGAACTGGCGCGGCGCCTGGGCACCTCGTTCTTTCACGCCGGGATCTACACACCAGGTTGCATCCTGCTCAATCCCGCGGCTTTGACCCGCGGGCTGGCGGATTCGCTGCCGGACAATGTCACCCTGTTCGAGAACAGCGCGGTGACCCGCCTGGAGCGTGGCCGGATGATTTTCGCCAGCACCGACCACGGCGCAGTCAGCGCCCGCCAGCTGATCCTCGCCAACAATGGCAGCGCCTCGCAGTTGCCCGGCTTCGAGCGGCAGATGTTCAACGTTGCCTCTTACGCCAGCCTGACCCGGCCGCTGACCGCGCAGCAGCGTGCGCGCATCGGCGATGTCGAGGAGTGGGGCGTGACCCCGGCCAATGCGGTCAGCGGGGCGACCATGCGCTATACCCGCGATCATCGCCTGCTGATTCGCCAGCAGTTCGATTTCACCCCGGGCATGCGGGTCGACGAGCGTGTGCGCGGGCGTATCCGCGAGCAGCACAAGGAGGTGTTCCTGGCGCGCTTTCCGGAACTCGGGGACGTGGCGATGGAACATTTCTGGATGGGGTTCTTCAGCATCACTCGCAATGGCGCGCCGCGCTGGGGCAAGATCGAACCCAACGTCTTCGCGGCGGTGGGGTGCAACGGTGTCGGGATCGCCAAGCAGACCATCGCCGGCGTGACCTTGGCTGACCTGGCTTGCGGTGTAGAAAACGAGCTGATCGCCGATATGCTGGAACTGGGCGCGCCGAGCAGGCTGCCGCCCAGGCCTTTCCTGGATGTCGGCGTGAAGGCGTACCTGGCCAAGGAACGCTGGGTCGGGAGGCAGGAGTATTAATTAGCGTAATCCCCTGGTGCGACCATGAGCATTTCACGAAAACGACTCCCTCCGTTGCAGAACCTGGAAGCCTTCGAAGCGGCCGCCAGGCATCTGAGCTTCACCAAGGCGGCGGAGGAGATCAACCTTTCGCAAAGTGCCGTGAGCCGGCAGATCAAGCACCTGGAAGAGAGCATGGGGGTGCTGCTGTTCACCCGCACCCACAAGACCCTCGACCTGACCAAGGCCGGACGGACGCTGCTGGGCGGGATCGAGCGCAGCCTGGCGGAGTTGCGCCGCACGGTGGAAACCATCGAGAACGACCGCAGCCCCACTGTCACCATCAGCGCCAG
Source organism: Pseudomonas sp. BJa5 (assembly GCF_030272875.2). Classification (NCBI taxonomy): domain Bacteria; kingdom Pseudomonadati; phylum Pseudomonadota; class Gammaproteobacteria; order Pseudomonadales; family Pseudomonadaceae; genus Pseudomonas; species Pseudomonas sp. BJa5. Next base: position 70,062 of record NZ_JALRNG020000009.1, on the reverse strand, counting down.
CATGGCGATCGCCAGCTTCTGGCTGCTGCCGGGGATCGCCGAGTTCAAGGACCTTCATCCGGACATCCGCGTCCGGGTGATCGCCGGCGACGGCGAGGACTACGCCGCCATCCAGAACAACGAAACCGACTTCACCATCCTCTATGACCAGGGGCAGCGGGGCGGCTACGTCTCCACCGGTCTGTTCGAGGAAGTGATCTTCCCGGCCTGCACGCCGGCCTACCTGAAGGGCCGTGGTATCGATAGCCTTGACGACCTGTCGCGGGAAAAACTGATCGACTTCGAGGTCAAGCACCTGCGCACGGTCAAGGGCTGGCCGGACTGGTTCAACCGTGCAGGCTGCGAGACCCGCGGCATCGACTACACCCTCTCGGTTTCCAACTACGACCTCGCCTGCCGGGCGGCCCTTGCCGGGCAGGGGGTGGTGCTGATGTGGGCCTACGTCGCGCCGCTGGCCGACTTCGCCAACGGCACGCTGCTGCGCCCGGTGCGGGACGTGGTGAACACCGGACACGTCGAACACCTGGTCTACGCCAAGGCACTGGAAGATTCGCGCCCGCACATGGTGTTCAAGGACTGGATTCTCGACTACGCCCGGCGCACCAACGATGCTACCCGCGACTTTCTCGGACTGGCCGAGCAGCGCTGAGAGACCGCGTTACTGCATGCAAATCCGGCATGCACTGCACTGAAAATGATCGTTTGTCCGGCCCCGGCCGGGCCGGCAACACTGGCGCTTCCTCATACAAAAACAACAAGAGGTTCGCCGACGTGTCCCAACCGATCCGTACTCCTCGCGCGTTCTGTGCAAGCGCCCTGATACTGTTGAGCCTGCCCCTGATGGCCGCCGACGAGCAGGGTTTCGTCGAAGACAGCACGTTGCGGCTGATCAATCGCAACTTTTACTTCAACCGGGACTTCCGCAGTCGTGACGATGGCGTGTTCAACTCGCGCCAGCAAAGCTATCGCGAAGAGTGGGCGCAAGGTTTCCAGGCATTCTACAGCTCCGGCTACACCCAAGGGACGGTTGGCGTCGGCGTTGATACCCACGGGTTGCTGGGTTTGAAGCTGGACAGCGGCGGCGGTACCTCGGGCACCAACTTGCTGCCGTTGGACAGCCACAACCGCGCCGAGGAGGACTACTCGGCCGCCGGCGGCGCGCTGAAGCTGCGCGCGTTCGACACTGAACTCAAGGCAGGGGACCTGTTTCCGGTGACGCCGGTGTTCCGCTATGGCGACGGGCGTTTGCTGCCGCAGAGCTTTCGCGGCGTCTCGCTGCGCAGCACGCTCATCGACAACCTGACCCTGCAAGGCGGCCATCTGCACGCGGCGCGCAACAAGGCCAGCAGCAACCACGACGACGACCTGAGCACCGAGTACGGTGGCACCCGCTACCGTTCCGCGAGTTACCTGGGCGGTGACTACAGCGTCGCCGGTGGGTTGTCGCTGAGTCTGTACCAGGCGCGTTTCGAGGATGTCTGGAACCAGACCTACATCAGCCTGGACCGGACCCTCTCACTCGATGATCATCACGCCGTGACCGTGGGCGCCAACCTTTACCGCACCCGTGATCAAGGGGCTGCGAGGGCAGGCAGGATCGACACCGATAGCTGGAGTGCTTACGCGCGCTTGCTGCTAGGGGGGCATTCGCTGATGCTGGCGCACCAACGCATCCAGGGAGACGAACCGTTCGACTACCTTGGAGACGGTGACTCCATCTACTTGAGCAACTCGGTATTGTATTCGGACTTCAATTCGCCCGGTGAGCGATCATGGCAACTGCGCTACGACTTCAATTTTGCTGTGCTCGGTGTGCCAGGACTGGGCTTTATGACGCGCTACCTTCGAGGCTCGCATATCGATAACTCGAAGGTAGACCCCACGGGTGCCTATGCCTATTACGCAAGGCTCGGGAGCGGCGGGCGGCATTGGGAAAGAGATTTTCAGTTGCAGTACGTGATTCAGAGCGGTCCGGCGAAGGATCTCTCCCTTGTTGCGCAACAGACGATCCACCGTGCAAACAAGGCTCAGGCCGACGGCGATGTCGATCAAGTGCGGATCATTATTCAGTATCCGCTGGATGTGTTCTGATGCGAGCTATTCGACGAACACATCAATCGCCCTTATGGTTTTTCCCTGTCCGCCAGCGGCGTCTGCACCCGTACCGTTTCCTCTTCCAGGTAAGCCACCAGCGCGGCGACCTCGACGTCGCCCAGGCGCATGTTGGGCATGGCCAAGCGGTTGTACTGTTCGTACAACAGCATCGCCAGCGGGTCCTTCTGGGCGAGCATCTGGTCCGGCTCTTTCAGCCAGCGCGCCAGCCACAGAGGGTCGCGTTGGCGGGTCACACCGAGCAGGTCAGGCCCGATGCCTGGCACGCCGCCGGGCTCGGCGCTGCCGATGGAATGGCAGGAGGAGCAGCGCGTGCGGAAGATCTGCTCGCCGGTGCTGGGCGGGCGTACCTCGGGGGCGTTGGCGTAGTCATTGGTCATCCGACTGGCCTGCTTCCAGTTGTGCAGGCTGTTGCCCAGGCGGTCGGCAAGGATGTAGGGGCTTTCGAACGGCGAAGCCTTCATCCAGCGACCGGTGGACTGGTTGCCGATGATCAGGCTCAGGTTGTGGTCCTTGGAGCGGCCGTTTTCCAGGCCTTCTATATAGAGGCCCAGGCTGCGGCGTAATTTCTCGATGTCATCGGGCTCGCCGGTGAGCAACGTCCAGCCGGGGCCGATGCCGAACTTCTCGGCGTAGCGCTTGAGGGTGGCAGGTGTGTCGTTGTACGGGTCGATGCTGATGGAGTAGAGGAATATGTCCTTGCCTACCCTGTCACCGAGGATTTTCTGCACCTGGCGCAGCCGAGCGGTTTCCACGGGGCAGGAATCGGAGCAACCGGTGAAGATGAAGTTGATCGCGACCACCTTGTCCTTGATCAGGTCGTCGAAGAAATGCACGCGCTGGCCATCCTGGGTCACCAGCGGGGTGTTGGGGAAGTAGTCGGCGCCCCACGGGGTGGCGGCTTCGGCGCTCGCGTTGCGGGGTGCTTGCAGCGGCCAGAAGGGGATGCTGGCGGCGAACAGGGAGAGTGCGAGCAGAACACGCCATGAGCCGGTCATGATGCAATCCTTTCTTGTTTGACTGAAGGGGCCGCTTTGCGGCCCCTGTTTCGCTAACGACTCAACGGAAGCTCACCGGTACCGTCACGCTCTGGCCCAGCGCCGAGCGCACAGTCGCCGTTGCCGGTGTTGCAGGCCCGGTGCCCGTGGTGGTGACCGACACCCGCCAACGGCCCGCGGTACCTACTGCAGTCAGCGTCGCAGTCCCCAGGTTCAGCGGACCATTGGTGGTGGCGACCGACACCGTGATGCTGTTGCCAGCGACGATCGACGTGGTGCCGGACACATCCCAGGTGTAGCGGTTGCCGCTGCGTAACTGCACCGTCGCACTGCTGACCTGTATCTCGTCGGCGACCACCGCCGGGGTCACGGCAATGCTGACCGTGGCAGGGGCTACCGACTCCGCGCCCTTGGCGTCACGCGCCGTATAGTTGAAGCTGGCGGTGAATGGCGTGGTGACCGTGGCCGGAGGGGTATAGGTCACCTGCGTGCCATCGGTACTGACCGAGCCTTTGCCGGAGTCAGGTTGGTTCAGGTCGACGACGGTCAATGGCAGGTTGCCCTCAGGGTCGGTGTCGTTGGCCAGCACGTTGAGCACGAGCGGCTTGCCAGCGGTGGTCGCACCACTGTCGTTCACCGCCACGGGTGGCTTGTTGCTGGTGTCCTCGTCGTCTTTGCCGCCAGTGCGGAAGGTTGGCAGGCCCACCGAGGCCATGTACTCCACGCCATCCCAACCGGGCAGCGGGGTCGGCATTACCTGGAACTGGCCTGGGTGCTCGATGTCCCAGCGCAGCAGCATCGAGGAGTCTTCGTGCTGGGTGTTGTGGCAGTGCTCCATGTAGGTCCCGGCGAATTCGCGGAAACGGATCGCCATTTCCACCTCTTCCGAGGAGTCGCGGTCCGGGCCGATGCGGTACACGTCCTTGCGTGCCCATTTTTCCCATTCCGGCGGGACCTTGCCATCGCGACTGAGGATGATGCCTTCCTCGAAGTGCACGTGCACCGGGTGGCTCCAGCCGTTGCCGCCGTTCTTGATCTTCCACACTTCCAGGGTGCCGTCGCCACTGAAGCCGCCGGCGGTTGCCTCGTTGGCAAGCTGGGGCGCCGCGCTGATGCGCCGCGGGTCCATGCTGTAGCCAAGGCCGCCATCGGTCTTGATGGTCCAGGGCGTGGTGTCGGTGCCGTCGGAGCGACCGAAGATGAACTCGCGGTGCCGGGCTGCCTTGATCTTGTCCTGGTCGGCAACCGAGTTGCGGTCAATGGGCAGCGGGATCATCTTCAGGCCTTCGGCCTTGCCCGGCTTGGCTGGCTCGTAGGCGGTGGGGTCCATGCTCGCGTCCTGGCCGCTATACGACTGCACCAGCAGTTGCAGGAACTTGCCGACCGCAGGGTCGCCCTTGTCCCATTCAGGGCCATTGCTGGTCTGCTTGATCACCGCCTTGTACTTCTCGGACAGCACGTCGGCTAGCGAGATGGCCTGGCTCGGGCCCTTGCCGGTTTGGTGCTCCATGAGGTTGACGAAGTACAGCTTGTCGCCGGTCCTGATGCCATTCTTGGCGAAGTTGATGATGATGTCGTAGCGCTCGGCGATACCTTGCAGCGGCAGGATGGCATTGTTGTCCTGGCTGTCGCCGTCGCCATTGAGGTCCATGGTGCCGTCGAACGGTACGGCGTGTTCCATGATGTTGCCGTCGTTGGCGATCATGTGGAACGGCACCCGTGCATAGGAGACGTTCGAGCCGGACGGCCCTTTGAGCTCACCACTGGTGCCGGCGATTTCACGCACCACGGCAAACTTGAAGTAGCGCGATACCGAGCCGTTGAGAATGCGAAAGCGATAGCTGCGCGCGCGCACCTTGAGCTTGGGCTGGTACTGCCAGTTGACCAGGACCTGGTCGCCGAGGAAGCCGTCGGTGTTGAACGGGTTGAACCACAACTGCCCGTTCTGGTCCCAGGCCTTGTCGGCGACCACCAGGTTGACGTCGTAGTCGCGGTTACCCCACGGCATGACCGAACCGCTGGGGAAGCGCAGGTTGACGCCGTCCTGCAGGGTTTCGTTGCCGCGGTCCAGGGCGCTGTAATAGTTCATCATCACGGCGTTGCCTTTGTAGACGTTCTGCGCCGTGAAATCCATCATGTGGTCGTGGAACCAGTGGGTACTCATGGTTTCGCGCCAGTCACCGCGAATCTTGATGCTGCCGTTCTCGCAGGTCTTCAGGCCAGGCGAGGCGTCGTTGACGAACAGGGTTTCGCCCGGCGAGCAGGGGAACGCCGCGCGCGGGTCCTGGGCGCGGGTGTTGATGGTGTCATAGCCGGCCAACTGCACAGGCCAGCGGTAGTCGTAGTACTGGCCAGGGAAGAAGTAGGCGTTGGCGAAGCCGTCGCTCTCGGCCGGGGAGTGGCCGTTGTGCTCGTGGGTCGAGAGGGTGTGCAGGCCGAACCCGCCGTTGGCCGAAGGGTCGATGGGCAGCGCGTTGTAGTGGCGCATGATGATCGGCTGGCCGTAACGGACCATCAGCAGTTTTGGCGGGAAGGTGCCGTCAAAGGTCCACAGTGACTTGTGGTTCTGCAGCGGGAAGTTGGGGTGGAAGCGGGTATCGATGCCTTTTGTGGTGCCCAGCGCGGTCGGAATGTCCGAGGTCCGGTAATACAGTCCGTTCGGGCCGAATTCGCCCGCGGCATAGTTGTGCATCTGCTTGCGGTCGCGCAGCCCCTGGTTGATGCGTGCGCCCGCTTGTGCGGTCTTGAAGCCAGCCTGGGGGTAGAACTCGTTCCAGCGCTGGTGCGACCAGCCTTTTCCGGGTGGACGGCCTTCAGCCGGCGAGCCGACCGGGTGGCGGTTGAGGAACATCTCGATCTGCGCCTTCCAAGGGTTGCGGTCGAGCGTGTTCGAATACTGGGTCGGGAACGGGTAGAGGCCCGGCTGTTTGAGGAAGGCTTCCAGGGCGTTGCCGTTCGGGCTGCTGCGGGCCACGACATTGGGATCCTGGGCCGGCGCCTGGCCAAGGGTGGGGACCGGGAAGGTGAGCGGCGGCGCCGGCAGGGTCGGGTCGAGTTTTTCCGGGCCGAATTCCTCGAACAGCAGCAATTGCTGGGTGAACGGTTGTGCGCCGAACAATGGGCTGGGCTTGCCGTTGGTGGGGTAGTTGCGCGAGGTCTGTTGCGCAGGCTGCAGCACGTTGTCGATGCGCACCGTATTGCGATCGCCGTAAACACCGTCCTTGAGTTCCAGCGCCCCTTGGTTGGCCTCCGGCAGGGTATTGAGGTTGAGCAAGGCCTGGGTCGGGTCGGCCGGCTGGTCGGTATAGGCGGAAGGGTCCGTCGGCGGCGGCTGGCTCACATCATCGAGCGGGGAGGCCATCGCCGAGATCAGCCCGAGGCCGAGCATCAGCGCAGTAACGGAAGACAGCCGGAATGCGTGGCTGCTGGGACGGATCACGGCAGGTGTTTTCATGGTGTGGTGCCTCGCTCGCAGCTAGATGGCTTATTGCCGCTGATGACGCATTGCCTCGTCCAGGTGCCTGGAACAACGGATGTGCCAACAGGTATTTCAGGACTACGTTGTTAAGCAAAACCTTGTGGCGTCTGAGCTGCGCAAAGGGAGGGGCCCGATGCCGGCCAGTGGACGTCAGTTGCTGACCACCAGTTCGGGGCCGAGGTAATCGTTGATCTGGTTGATGTCGTCCTCGCCCAGGCTCCCCACCGAAGACGCCAGGCGCAGGCGCGACATCAGGTAGCGCACCTTGGCCTCGAACAGGTCATGGCGTGCGATGTACAGCTGCTCTTCGGCGTTGAGGACATCCGAGTTGGTACTGGTGCCACCTTCTTTGAAGCCCTTGCGGGTGGACAGCAGCGATCGTTCGTTGGAGGCGACGGCTTTCTCCAGCGCGCGTACCCGGCTGGCGCCGCTTTGTACGCCACGAAATTCGCGTGTGGTGTCGGAGATCACCTCCTGGCGGGAGGCGTCGAGCTCGTCCAGGGCCTTGGCACTGTTGGCGCTGGCCTGGCGAGTCAGCGCACTGACACCGCCGCCGCTGAACAGCGGGATATTCAATTCCACGCCGATCGAGCTGTAGTGGTTGCGCTGGTTCAGTTCAGAAATCGACTGGCTTTCCCCGGCGGTATAGCCGGCGACAAAATCCAGGGTCGGCCAATGTCCGGCACTGGCACGCTTGACTTCTTCTTCGGCGAGTTCGTAGCTGTGACGGCGCGCATGGATCAGCGGGCTGTCGGCCTGGGCCTTGACCAGCCAATCCTGCAGGTTGCTCGGCAGCAGGGGTGGGGTCGCGAAGCCAGGCTGCAGGGTGATCAGCGAGTCCGGGGTTTCACCGATGTATTCCTCCAGCTTGCGCCGCGTGTTGACCAGGTTGTCCTGTGCTTCGATCAGCTCGGCCTCGGCAAGGTCGCGGCGCGCGGTCGACTCATCGATGTCGGTGACGGTGCCGGCCCCCAGTTCCATGCGCCGCTTGGCCGAAGCCAGCTGCTCTTCGAATGCGTTCAGCTTGGCCTTGGCCAGGCTGATGGTTTCGCTGGCCAGCAGCACGTTGAAATAGCTATCGGCCAGGCGTACCGCAGCGTCCTGGGACTTGGCATCGAATACCGCGTCGCTGTAGTCGGCGCGCTGCTGACCCTGGTGGTACTCGGCCATCTTCTGCTTGTTGAACAGCGGTTGGCGCAGGCGCACGTTTGCGCCCCTGGAGTCGTAGTCCAGATCATTGTCGATGCCATGCTGGCGTTGGCTGCCATTGACCTTGTTGTTGTAGGCGGAGGCATTGACCTGCGGTAGCAGACCGGCCTGGCCGATGGCGCGGTTTTCCGTGCCGGCCTCTTTTTCATGCACGGCGGCCCGGTACACAGGGCCTTGGTACTGCAGCAGGTCCCAGGCTTGTTTGAGGTCCATGGCGCTGGCCGAAAAAGACAGCCCGAGCAGGCAGAATGTCAGGCAATGACAGTTCATCTCATTGCTCCTTGAACGCGCCGTCGACGCGTTCGAGCATCGGTTTTAGCAGGTAGCTCAGCAGGTTGCGTTCGCCGGTCTTGATGGTGACGCTGGCGGGCATGCCCGGGCGAATGTGATTGCTGCCAAGCAGGTTCATGCCTGTGGGTGTGACTTCCACCTGCGCCAGGTAGAACGGTTGCTTGCTTTCCTCATCGAACAGGCGGTCGGCGGAGACGGTCTTGACCCGGCCAGGAATATTGGGCGTGCGGGCGTGGTTGAACGCTGGGAAGGTGATGTCCACCTCAAGGCCCGGGACCATCTTGTCAATGGCTTGTACCGGAATCATCGCGTCGACTTGAAGGGGTTCGTCGAGCGGGACGATTTCCATGATCTTGGCGCCTGGCTGGATGATGCCACCGACGGTGGCGATGCTCAGGCCCTGGACCATTCCGTCGATTGGCGAGCGAATCACGGTGTGGGTCACTTCATAGTCCAGTGCACGCAAACGGTCGGCCAGGGTGGTGTTTTCCTTCTCGGTGTCGGTCAGTTGCGATTCGACTTCCTTGAGGTAGTCATGCTGGCGCTGCAGGATCCGCAGCCGGATCTCGGTGGTCTGGCTGCGCACGCGGGCGATGTTGTTGAGGTTCTCGGCTTGTCCTGCAGAGAGATCGGCGTTGCTGCGCTCCAGTTCAAGCAGGCGGTTGCGGGGCACATAGCCTTCCGCCGCCAGCGTGCGGGTGCCTTGCAGCTCCTGGTTGAGGAAGTTGATCTGCGAAGCGCGGGCGCCGTATACCTGCTGCAGGCCTTTGAGTTGTACCGCCGACGCCGCCAGGTTTTCCTGCAGGATGCTGATCTCGCCCGCCAGGCCCGCGCGCCGGGTATCGAGCAGTTGCTGTTGCAGGTCCATGGCCGCCAGCAGGCGCGGGTCATTGGCGAAGCGCTGGAGCAAATCAGCGGCGAAGGTCACCGTATCACGGCCATCACGCTCGGCTTCCAGACGGTTTTCCACGCTCTTGCTGACGATGTACTGGGCGCTGACCGCACCTTGTTCGGCCGCGGCACGCAAGGCGTCGAGGCGCACCAGCTCCTGGCCCTTTTTCACCGTGTTGCCTTCACCAACCAGAATGGCCTCCACGGTGCCACCTGTCAGGTGCTGCACCGCCTTGCGGTTGCTGGTGACCTTGACCGTGCCTGTGGCCACCACGCCGGCATCCAGCGGTGCCAGCCATGACCACAGGAGGAAGCCGCCGAAACCGGCCAGTACCAGCCAGATGCCCCAGCGCGCGGGCTTACCGGCATCCAGATCGACCAGGCTGTTGGCGTCGGCTTGAATCATCTCGGTTGCCATGATCGGTCACTCCCGCACTTTTACGGCGGCTAACGGGGCGGTCGCGCCAGCGGGGATCACACTGGCCTTGCGTAGCGCGGTGAAGACTTCTTCGCGTGTGCCGAACATCTGTACGCCACCATCACGGAGCATCAGCATGTGGTCGACGGCGCAGAGTACGTTGGGGCGGTGGGAGATCAGGATGACCGTGGCACCACGGCTCTTGAGTTCGGCCAGCGCGTCGACCAGGGCCTTTTCACCGACGTCGTCCAGGCTCGCATTGGGCTCGTCCAGCACGATCAGGCTGGGCTCGCCATAGAGCGCGCGGGCCAGTGCGATGCGTTGTTTCTGGCCACCGGAAAGCGGGCTGCCATCGGCGGCCAGGCGGGTGTCATAACCTTGGGGGAAGCGCAGGATCATCTCATGCACGCCGGTCATCCTGGCGGCACGGATGACGGCCTCGCTGTCCACTTCGCCAAAGCGCGCGATATTGTCGGCGATGGTCCCTTCGAACAGCTCCACATCCTGGGGCAGGTAACCCAGCCAGCGGCCCAGTTCGCCCTTGTTCCAGGTGAAGATGTCGGCACCATCCAGGCGCACCTTGCCGGCCTGGGTCGGCCATACGCCAACCAGCAGGCGGGCGAGGGTGGACTTGCCCGAAGCCGATGGGCCGATGATACCCAGGCTTTGACCCGGGGAAAGACTGAAGCTCACGCCGCGCAAAATCGTGCTGTTGGTACCCGGAGCGCCCGCGAACACGTTTTCCACGGCGAGCATGCCCACTGGCCGCTGCAGTGACATGCTCGGCGGGCGGCGGGGGTAGTCGTGCAGCAACTCGTTGAGCCGAGCCCAGGCCGAACGGCAGCCCAGCAGTTGTTTCCAGGAGGCGATGACCTGTTCCACCGGGCCCAGCGCACGACCGGTGAGCACCGAGCAGGCAATCATCATCCCCGGGGTGATCTTGCCTTCGATGGCCAGCAATGCGCCGGTGCCGAGGATCAGCGACTGCAGCGTGATGCGAACGAAGCGCCCGGTGCTGCTGATGATGGCGGCGCGGTCGGAGGCCAGGGTCTGCATCTCGAGAATCCGCAGGTGGCCCTGGAACCAACGCTTGCCGATCGAGGGCAGCATGCCCATGGCCTCGATCGCTTCGGCGTTGCGCAGGTTGTTGTTGGCATAGTTGGCGCTGGAGAGGGCGGCGTGGTTGGCCTCGGCCAATGGTTTCTGGGTCGCCTTCTCGGTGAGGTACGCCAGGCCCATCAGGATCAGCGAGCCGATCATTGTCACCAGCCCGAGCAGCGGGTGGATCAGGTAGGCGACCAGCAGGTAGATCGGTGTCCAGGGGGCATCGAAGAACGCGAACAGGCTGTTTCCGGTGAGAAACTGGCGAACCTGGGCAAGGTCGTGCAGTGCCTGGGCCGGGTTGGCGCCAGCGCGGCTGAGGTTACGTTCGAATGCAGCGGTGAAGACGCGTCGGCTGAGGTCCATGTCCAGGCAGTTGCCGACCCGTATCAACACCCGGGTGCGGACCAGTTCCAGGGCGGACATCAGCAAGAACAGCCCCACCACCAGGACGGTGAGCATCGTCAAAGTCGTGACATTGCGGCTGACCAACGCCCGGTCATAGACCTGCAACATGTACACCGATGGCGTCAGCATCATGACGTTGATCACGCCACTGAAGCCGGCCAATGCGTAAAAACTTCGGCGTAGGCGAAAAAGCGCATCGGCGAGCTCCGAGCGGGTGCGCGGCTGCTTGTGCATGTGGAGCCTCCCTTTTCGAAAACGGGTCGCCGTTGCGGCGGCTCGGACAGCAAGTACGGCAGTCTATGTGGCAGTTATTTGACACGCAGCTGGTCGCTCTATTGGCGAATTTTCCAACAACTCTGCGTGGCTTCCACAAGCAGCAGCGTAGGTTGTGTCGAAATATTTTGTAATATCATTTCGCTCTAAAGCTGCCTCAAAATTTCTATAAGTTGCGGTAAAACAGCTAGTTGCAACGCATTATCATCTCGGGCCGATTTGGTGACGTGAATTTGACAAGGCTTGGCTCTACGACTTTAGTCTTGGATATTCGCGGGGCGTCCGTTGAAGCTTGCCAATTTTTTGGCAAAGCAAGGTGTGATGACAGTCCCAGGAGTAAACGTGATGAGTCACCTCTTGCATTGCCCAGACAAAAGGCTGCCCCGCAAACACGCCGCTGCCGGTAGCTGTCATGGCCCACCCAGCGGCAGGGCTCGCTGCGGCTGATCGCCCGGCGAGTCATTCACTTCGCGAACTCCAGGCGCACATCCCGGGTCCCGGGTGACGGCATTCCCGCGCCAGCTCTCGCCCTCAGGAAGCTGCACCCAACACTGCGCACGTCATTAACGACTGGGCGTGGGAGGGATCCTTGCGCCCGGCATCCGTCACTCGATAGATCGAAGGCACACCAACATGGCCAATTTCAGCAAGTCGGACCTGGAGTTCATCCTCAAGCAGATTTTCATCGCCGAAGCTCACGCCAAAGGCGCCAACCTCATTGATCTTTTACCCAACAGCCAGGTGCCCTTTGGCCTGCGCACTGTTGATGGCAGCTACAACAACCTGGTCGCCGGGCAAAGCGAGTTCGGCGCGGCGGACAATTCCTTCCTGCGCCTGCTGGATCCTGCCTATCGCGCGGCTTACAGCGGGACGGGCACAGTGGTGGATTCGCAGCCACGGGTGATCAGTAACCTGATCGTCGACCAGACGGCCAACAACCCGGCCGCGGTCGAGGCAAACGGTGGCGCTGCTTCGGTAATCAGCCCCGGCCTGGATGGCGTGTTCGGCACAGCCGACGACAAGCAGGTGTTTTTCATTCCCAATCAGTCGCCTGACGCCGGCCTGACCGCCGGCTTCAACGCCTGGATGACCTTCTTCGGCCAGTTCTTCGACCATGGCCTGGACCTGGTCACCAAGAGCAGCACCGACATGGTGTTCATCCCGTTGCAGCCTGGCGACCCGCTCTACACCCCGGGCAGCCCGACCAACTTCATGGTGCTACCGCGCGCCGTGCGCACTGCCGGTGCGGACGGTGTCGTGGGCACCGCCGATGACGGCCAGCCCAACACCACCTCGCCCTTCGTGGACCAGAGCCAGACCTACAGCTCGCACCCCTCGCACCAGGTGTTCCTGCGCGAATACATGCTCAACGCCGCAGGTGACCCGATTGCCACGGGACGCCTGATCACCAACCGCGACCTGGGCACCGATGGCAAGTTCGGCACCGCCGACGATGGCAACAGCGAAAACGGCGGCATGGCGACCTGGGCCGTGGTCAAGGCACAGGCCCGTGACATTCTGGGCATCAACCTGACCGACGCCGATGTGCACAGCGTGCCGCTGCTGGCCACCGATGCCTATGGCAACTTCCTGCGTGGGCCGAACGGCATGCCGCAGGTGGTGATGCGGGTGAGTAACGGTGCGGATAACACTGCGGGCACCGCCGATGACGTCACCCAACTGGTTGAAGGCAATCGCGATGCGCCCATCAGCCTGGCCAACGCGGTAAGCACCGGGCATGGCTTCCTCGACGACATCGCCCACAATGCCGCCCCAGTCGTCGTGGGCGGGGTGCTGCAGGCGGACAGTGACAGCGATGTAGGCAATGCGCAGCTCACCGACAGCGTCGGCAACAACCTGACCTATGACAACGAACTGCTCGATGCCCACTACATTGCCGGTGACGGCCGGGTGAACGAGAACATTGGCCTGACCGCCGTGCACCACGTGTTCCACTCCGAACACAACCGGCTGGTCGAGCAAACCAAGGACACCATCCTTGCCGCCGGCGACCTGGCCTTCCTCAACGAGTGGCTGGTCGTCGACGTGGCGGCGATACCGACCACACCCGCCGGCATCGCTGCATTGGTGTGGGATGGCGAACGCCTGTTCCAGGCCGCCAAGTTCGGTACCGAGATGCAGTACCAGCACCTGGTGTTCGAGGAATTCGCCCGGACCATACAGCCGCAGGTCGATGAGTTCCTCGCGCCGAACGGCTATGACACCTCGATCAACCCGGCCATCCTCGCCGAGTTCGCCCATGTGGTGTACCGCTTCGGCCACTCGATGCTGACCGAGACCGTCGACCGCTTCGACCCGCAGTTCAACCCGATCCTCAGTGATCCCAACAACCCGGACCAGCAGCTCGGCCTGATTGCGGCCTTCCTCAACCCGCTGGCATTTGCCGGCAGCGGGGCAACTGCGGATGAAGCCGCCGGGGCGATCATTCGCGGCGTGACCCGCCAGCTGGGTAACGAAATCGACGAGTTCGTCACCGAAGCGCTGCGCAACAACCTGCTCGGTCTGCCCCTCGATTTGCCCGCCTTGAACATCGCGCGTGGCCGTGACACCGGCATCCCCACATTGAACGAGGCGCGCCGCGAGTTCTTTGCGGCGACCGGCGACAGCCAGCTCAAGGCGTACATCAGCTGGGTAGACTTCGCCGACCACCTCAAGCACCCCGCGTCGTTGATCAACTTCATCGCCGCCTATGGCACCCACGACACGATCACCTCGGCGACGACGCTGGCGGACAAACGCGCGGCCGCCCTGGCATTGGTGTTCGGTGGCGCCGGCGCACCGGTCGACCGCCTGGACTTCCTCAACGGCACCGGTGCCTGGGCCAACGTAACCAAAGCTGGCAAGGATGGTATTGCCGGCACTGCCGATGACATCACTGGCGTGACCGTCACTGGCGTCGACGCCATCGACTTCTGGGTCGGTGGCCTTGCCGAGCAGAAGATGCCGTTCGGTGGCATGTTGGGTTCGAGCTTCAACTTCGTCTTCGAGACCCAGCTCGAAGCGCTGCAGAACGGCGACCGCTTCTACTACCTGTCGCGTACCGCAGGCTTGAACTTCGGCACGGAGCTTGAGAACAACTCCTTTGCCAAGTTGATCATGCTCAACTCCGACGTCGCCCACCTGTCGAACACCGTGTTCCTGACGCCGACCTATACCCTCGAAGTGGACCAGGCCAACCAGCACACCGGGCTTGGCGTGGACGGCAGGGACGACCCGACGGGTGGTGTGATGATCAACGGCGTGGAAATCGTGCCGCTGGTGATCCGCGACAACCCCGAAACCTCGGGTGGCGACGCCAATTACCTGCACTACACCGGTGAAGACCATGTCGTGCTGGGTGGTACCGCCGAGGATGACATCATCATCTCCGGCGAAGGCGACGACACGGTTTACGGTGACGCCGGCAACGACCGCCTGGAGGGCGGTGCCGGTAACGATGCGGTATTGGGGGGCGCGGGCGATGACATCATCACCGATTCGTTCGGCGACAACCGCTTGGAGGGTAACGCCGGCAACGACGTGATCGTCGCCGGGAGCATGCTCGCCGCCGGTAACCTGATCCTGGGCGGTGACGGCCAGGACTTCATCATCACCACCGAAGACATCAGCACCACCTTCGGCGGCCTGGGTGACGACTTCATCCTCGGCGCCAAGACCAACTTGCCGCCTACCGGCAACGAAGGTGACGACTGGATCGAGAAGGGCACCCAGGATGGTGCGCCTGGCGACAACTTCTCGCCGTTGCTCAACGACGATGTGATCGGCAACGACATCTTCATCGGTGGCGGTGGCTTCGACGAAATGATCGGCGAAGGGGGCGACGACATCTTTGTCGGCAGCGATGCCCAGGACAAGATGGACGGTATGTCCGGTTTCGACTGGGTGACCCACAAGAATGACAAGGTTGGCGTGACCGTCGACCTGAGCCTGGCCGCGCTGGCACAGCCCCATGGCAACGCGCCAAACCAGAACACCGGCGTGTTCAACCCGGTCGGGGCCTCGCCGGCCTCGATTCTCGACCGCTTCGCCGAGGTCGAAGGCGTGTCCGGTTCCAGGTTCGCCGATGTGCTCAAGGGCGATGATGTGGACGCGGTCACCATCCTCAACCATGGCGGGGCCACGGGCAGCGCGCTGACCAACGTCGAGCTGATTCGTGGGCTGGCGCAGTTCCTGGCCGATGCCGGCTTGCCGACCAGCGGTTTTGCCACGGGCAACATCCTCCTCGGGGGCAATGGCAGTGACCTGATCGAAGGGCGCGGGGGTGACGACCTGATCGACGGCGACAAGTGGCTGAACGTGCGCATTGCGGTGTATGCCGCCGACGACGTCAACCATACCGGCCTCGAGATTGCCAGCTTCGACAGCATGGTCGACATGATTCCATTCATGCTCGACCGTACCTACAACCCTGGTCAACTCAAGGCCGTACGGGAAATACTGCCAGGCACCTCGACGGGCGGGGCGGCTTTCGATACCGCAGTGTTCTCCGGTGTTCAATCCGAGTACGTGGTCACTCGCGATACCCGCGGCACCACCGATGTGGCGGACGATGTCTGGACCGTGGCCGATACCGTGGTCGGTCGCGATGGCACCGATACCTTGCTGCATATCGAACGCCTGCAGTTCGCCGACTCCCAGCGCGTGCTGGTGACGGGGGTGAATGCCCAACCGACCGGCGCTCCAGCCGTTTCCGATACCAATGGCGGCGCGATCACGGTAGGCGATGTGCTTACCGTGAACATGGCCGGCGTGCGCGATGGCGACAACATCACGGCGGGCAATCCGCAGGGCCTGCTCACCAACGCCTCGGTGTCCTACTACTGGCAGTTCGAGGCCGACCCGGGCAGCGGTGTGTTCGAGGACATCATCCTGTTGCCTGCCGGCGACCTGGCGTTCCAGAGTGCCGACGGCACGGCGTTCAAGGTGTCTCCCGACCTTGCCGGGTTGTCGTTGCGGGTTAAGGCGATCTACCAGGATGCCCATGGCACCACCGAAGTGCTGTTCTCCGCGCCCACCACCGTGGTCGAGCCCGGTGCGCCGGTCGTGCCAACCGCGCCGACCCCGGTCGTCGATGCCACCGATGGCGGCGCGGGCCTGCACATGGTGCGCTCCGACCTGAACTTCATCCTCACGCAGATCAAGATTGCCGAGGCCGATGCCAGTGGGCAGGACATCCTCTCGCTGATCCCGAATATCCGTGCACCCCTGGGCCTGCGTGCGGTGGATGGTTCGAACAACAACCTGATGAACCTCAACGGCACCAACAACACCGAATTCGGTGCCGCCGACAATGTCTTCCCACGCGTGAGCGACCCGGTATTCAACACGGCCGAAGGTGCGCCTGCCGGCTTCTTCGGCCCCGGCTCACCGGCCATTCCAGGGTCGTCCTACCAGCAGACCAGCGGCTACGTGTTCGACTCGCAGCCGCGTACCATCAGTAACCTGATCGTCGACCAGACCTCGAACAACCCGGCAGCCTACGCGACGGCGTACGACCCGGGCGCGAACGGTCAGCTCGACTTCGGCGCGGAGGGTAGCGACGACGTGCTCAAGGATGGCGTGCGCATCGTCGCCAGCCCTGGCCTGGATGGCCAGTTCGGTACGGGCGATGACCACGACGTGTACCTGTTCGAGAACACCTCGGCCGATGCCGGGTTGTCCGCACCGTTCAACGCCTGGATGACCTTCTTCGGGCAGTTCTTCGACCATGGCCTGGACCTGGTTACCAAAGGCGGGTCGGGCACCGTGTTCATTCCGCTGCAACCGGACGACCCGCTGTATGAGCCTGGTGGCCACGCCAACTTCATGGTGCTGACCCGCGCGACCAACCTGCCTGGCGCCGATGGCGTTCTCGGTACGGCCGACGATATCCATGAGCACACCAACACCACCACGCCGTTCGTGGACCAGAACCAGACCTACAGTTCGCATCCATCGCACCAGGTGTTCCTGCGCGGTTACACCATGACCGACCAGGGCCCGATCGCGACCGGTCGGCTGATCACCAACCGTGACCTGGGTAGCGATGGCAAGTACGGCACCGGGGACGACCACGAAATCGGTGGCATGGCCACCTGGAAGGTGGTCAAGGCGCAAGCCAACGATATCCTCGGCATCCACCTCACCGATGCCGACGTCGACAACGTGCCGCTGTTGGCAACCGATGCCTATGGCAACTTCATCAAGGGGCCGCACGGTTACCCGATGGTGGTGATGAAGGGCGCCGATGGCCTGGGCGGTACCAGCGACGATGAGTTGGTCGAAGGCAACCCGCTGGCCCCCATCGACCTGACCAACGCCGTGCGTACCGGCCATCAGTTCCTCGCCGATATCGCCCACAATGCCGTGCCGGTGTCCATCGGCGGAGTGCTGGCGGCGGATAGCGATAACGTTGCAGGTAACGCCATCGACGTCGATCCGCATACCGGCGCCAACCTGGCCTACGACAACGAGCTGCTGGATGCGCATTACATCGCAGGCGACGGCCGGGTCAACGAGAACATCGGCCTGACCGCGGTGCATGCGATCTTCCACTCCGAACACAACCGTCTGGTCGCGCAAACCAAGGACACCGTGCTCGATTCCGGCGACCTGGCCTTCCTCAACGAGTGGCTGCTCACCCCGGTGGACGCAATGCCCACCAACCAGGCCGAGATCGATGCCCTGGTGTGGAATGGCGAGCGTCTGTTCCAGGCAGCCAAGTTCGGCACCGAGATGCAGTATCAGCACCTGGTGTTCGAGGAGTTCGCACGCACCGTCCAGCCCAGGGTCGACCTGTTCTTCGCACCGACCCAGGTCTACGATGTCGACCTCGATGCCTCGATCGTCGCCGAGTTTGCGCACACCGTGTACCGGTTTGGCCACTCGATGCTGACCGAGACCGTCGACCGCTTCGATGTCGACTTCAACGTCGTGGGTGACCCGAACAGCGCCGACCCCGACCAGCAGCTCGGTTTGATCGCGGCCTTCCTCAACCCGCTGGCGTATGCCGCCAGTGGCGTGACCCCCGAGGACGCAACCAGTGCCATCGTGCGGGGTGTGACGCGGCAAGCCGGTAACGAAATCGACGAGTTCGTCACCGAAGCGCTGCGTAACAACTTGCTTGGCCTGCCACTCGACCTGCCTGCGATCAACATCGCCCGTGGTCGCGATGTCGGCATTCCGTCGCTCAATGCGCTGCGCCGCGACATCTACGGCCAGACCGGCGATACCCAACTCAAGCCGTACATCAGCTGGGTCGACCTGGTGCAGCATCTCAAGCATCCGGAATCGCTGATCAACTTCATCGCCGCCTACGGCACCCACGAGACGATCACGTCGGCAACGACGCTGGAAGGCAAGCGCGCTGCAGCCTTGGCGCTGGTGTTCGGCGGCGACGGTGCGCCGGCCGACCGCCTGGACTTCCTCAACGGCACCGGTGCCTGGGCCAACGTGACGCTGGCCGGCAAGGACGCCGTGATGGGCACCGCGGACGACCTGAAGGGCGTGACGGTGACCGGGGTCGATGCCATCGACCTGTGGATCGGTGGCCTGGCCGAAGCGAAAACCCCGTTCGGCGGCATGCTCGGCTCGACCTTCAACTTCGTGTTCGAGAACCAGATGGAGAAACTGCAGGATGGCGACCGCTTCTATTACCTGGAGCGTACCGCCGGCCTGTCGATGAACGCCGAACTGGAAAGCAACTCGTTCGCCAAGCTGATCATGGCCAACACCTCGGCCACCCACTTGCCAGGCCTGGTGTTCTCGGACCCCACGTTCTTCCTGGAACGGGACCAGACCAAGCAGTACAACGACGGCCTTGGCAGCGCCGACCCGCTTGGTGACCACGGCCAGCAGGTGGTGTTCCGCGACAACCCGTTGACCACGGGCCCGGACAGCAACTACATCCGCTACGCAGGTGAAGAGCACATTGTCCTGGGCGGTACCAACAGTGGCGACATCCTGGTGGCCGGTGGCGGCGACGACACCGTCTGGGGCGATGCCGGCAACGATCGCATCGAAGGTGGAAACGGTAACGACCAACTGCGCGGTGGCGCTGGCGACGACATCATCACCGACCTGGGCGGTGACGATAACATCCAGGGGGGCGACGGCAACGACGTGCTGCACGGCGGTAACGGCGTCAACCTGATCATCGGT
Organism: Pseudomonas sp. BJa5; assembly: GCF_030272875.2. Taxonomy (NCBI): domain Bacteria; kingdom Pseudomonadati; phylum Pseudomonadota; class Gammaproteobacteria; order Pseudomonadales; family Pseudomonadaceae; genus Pseudomonas; species Pseudomonas sp. BJa5. The sequence continues at coordinate 50,723 of NZ_JALRNG020000009.1, read as the reverse complement.
GGCTTCGGCAATGACTTCATCGTGACCGGTGAGGACGCCTCCGAGGCGATTGGTGGCCAGGGCAACGACTTCATCCTGGGCAGCAAGGCCAACGAACAGGACATGGGTAACGAAGGCGACGACTGGATCGAGAAGGGCACCTCGGACGGTGCGCCCGGCGACAACTTCGACCCGCTCGGCAACGACCCGGTCATCGGCAACGATGTGTTCATCGGCGGCAACGAGAACGACAAGTTCAACGGGGAGGGCGGCGACGACATCATGGTCGGCAGCCTCGGTTTCGGTGACCGCTACATCGGCGGCTCCGGCTACGACTGGGCAACGTTCAAGAACCTCACCCAGGGCGTGACCATCGACATGAGCGACCGCTTCTTCGGTGTACCGCTGCAGCCCGGCTCCGGCGCCTCGGCGCTGGCGCGGTTCGACATCATGGAAGGCTTGTCGGGCTCGGCGCACGGCGACTTCCTGCGCGGTGACAACGAAGACGCCACGTCGCTCCCCACTGCAGGTGCCAACGGCAGTGTGCTGACCAACATCAGCCTGATCGATGGCCTGGCCGGTTTGCTGGCGGCAGGTGCGACGTTCTACGACGGCGGCAACATCATCCTCGGGGGCAGCGGCAGTGACCTGATCGAAGGGCGCGGGGGTAACGACATCATCGACGGCGACAAGTGGCTGAACGTGCGCATCAGCGTACGGGCCAACGCCGATGGCACCGGCGAGGAAATCGCCTCCTTCGACAGCATGGAGCCGATGGTGCCGCTGATGCTCAACGGTACCTACAACCCGGGCCAGCTGGTGATCGTGCGGGAAATCCTCAGTGGCAATGATCGCTACGACACCGCAGTGTTCTCCGGCAATCTGACGGATTACAGCGTGGAGGTCGATGGCAACGCGGTCATCGTCACCGACCTGATCGCCGGGCGTGACGGCGTCGATCGCCTGACCGGCATCGAGCGCCTGCAGTTCGCCGACCGAGCAATGGCGTCCGGCGTTGGCACGGCGGTGAACAACGGCCCGTCGGGCCACCTGGTTATCCTCGACGATGCCAGCGGGGTGCGTGACGATACGCCGGTCGCCGGCCAGCTTCTGCGGGTCAGCAATCAGGCAGTGCACGACGCCGACAACCTGAGCGGCGCCAACACCAGCGGTGCGGTGACCGGCCCGGTAGCGTACTACTGGCAGGTTGAACGCCTGCCAGGCTCGGGCGTCTTCGAAGACATCACCTTCGATGCCGCGGGCGAGATCACCCAGGCACTTGGCAGCACTTACCGGGTCACGGACGATGTGGCGGGGCTGAACATCCGCGTCCGCGCGGTGTACCAGGATGCCAAGGGCACGCTGGAGATCGTCGACTCGTCGCCCAACAGCACGGCCAGCGCAGGGCCAACCGTCACCGGGCTGTCGATACAGAACCAGGTGCTGAGCGTCGACCCGTCGACCATTATCGACGTCGACGGCCTCAGCAACCCGCAGTTCACCTTCCAGTGGCAGTCGAACATCGGCGTGGGCTGGGTCGATATCCCGGGTGCCACTAACACCACCTTCACCCTTGGCCAGGGCCAGGTCGGCCAGAACATGAGGGTGGTGGTCAGCTACGTGGATGACTTCGGCGTTGCCGAAAGCGTCGCGTCCGATATCCTCGACCCGGTAGCCAACGTCAACGATGCACCGACCGGTGCCGTGGTCATCAGCGATACCACGCCGGGCCAGGGGCAATTGCTGACCGCATCGACTGCCGCCATCGCCGACATCGACGGGCTGGGTACCTTCAGCTTCCAGTGGCAGCAAGGGACCGGCACGACCTTTACCGACATTGCCGGTGCCACCGCGTCAACCTACACGCCTGGCTTCGCGCAGGGTAACCAGCAACTGCGGGTGATCGTACGCTACACCGACGGCTTCGGCACGCTGGAGACGGTCACCTCGGCGGCGACGGCGCCGGTAACGGTGCCAGCGGGCGTGGTGCTGGTCGGCACTGCGGCGACAAACATCCTCACTGGCGGCGCGGGTAACGACGTACTGATGGGCCTGGGGGGCAACGACATCCTCAGTGGCCTGGGCGGTATCGACCAGTTGTTCGGTGGCATCGGCAACGACAGTCTCAACGGCGGCACCGAGGACGACATCCTCAATGGCGAGGACGGCAATGACACCCTCAATGGGGGCCTCGGTGCGGACGCCATGAATGGCGGGGCTGGCAACGACACCTTCGTGGTCGACAACGTCGGCGACAGTGTCATCGAGGCTGTGGGTGGCGGTACCGACCTGGTGCAGACCACCCTGGCGAGCTACCTGCTCGGTGTCAACGTCGAGAACCTCACCTTCACCGGCACCGGTAACTTCACGGGCACCGGTAATGCCCTGGCCAACACCATCACGGGCGGGGCCGGTAACGACCTGCTCAATGGCGGTGCGGGTGCTGACCGGCTGGCAGGCGGCGCGGGCAACGACACCTACCTGGTCGATGCAGACGACGTGGTGGTCGAAGCGACAGGCGGCGGTACGGACACCGTGCAGACGTCGCAGTCCAGCCACACACTGGCGGCCAATGTCGAGAACCTGACCTATACCGGGGTGGGCAATTTCGTCGGCATCGGCAACGGCCTGGCCAACATCATCACTGGCGGGATAGGCAACGACACCCTCAATGGTGGTGGCGGCAACGACATCCTCACTGGCAACGCCGGCGATGACACGCTCAGTGGCGAGGCAGGAAACGACCAGCTGTTCGGTGGCATAGGTACGGACTCGCTGAGCGGCGGGGGTGGCGATGACACGCTCGACGGCGGTGACGGCAACGACGCCATCAACGGTGGCACCGGCAGCGACACGTTGCTGGGCGGGTTGGGCAATGACAGCCTGGATGGCGATATCGGCAACGACCTGCTAGTGGGGGGCGATGGCAGTGACACACTGTTCGGCGGGATGGGCAACGACACCTTGCAGGGCGGTGCCGGCAATGACTTCATCAACGGTGCGGATGGCAACGATATCGTCAATGGCGGGGCCGGCAACGACACCCTGGTGGCCAACGCTGGCAACGATATCTTCCAGTTTGCCGCAGGCTTTGGCGCCGATCAGATCATCGGCTTCGATGCCGCCCCGGCAGGTGGCCAGGATCGGCTGGATATTTCCGGGCTGAGCGTCACGGCGGCAACCTTCGCCGGTAGCGTCAGCGTTGCCGATGTCGGTGCCGATACCCTGGTCAGCTTCGCTGGGGGTGACTCGATTCGCCTGGTGGGGGTGGGCGATGCGACGACGGTCACGGTTGCGGACTTCATTCTTGCCGGTTGAGGGGGCTTTGGAGGGCAGGGATGCCCAGTGTCATAGGGGGCTGCATTGCAGCCCCGTTTTTATTGGGGTGCTAGCTGAAAGGCTGGATGTCAGTCGTCGCCAGGCTTGTGTTGCCCAGTAGGAGTGGGTACCAACCGTGGGCTACATGAGCGCTTCGGTTCTAGACCCGAGATCTGAACCTATCGATGCGCACGTCCGAAAACCCTGAATATTGGGCTAGAATAGCGCCTATTGGGGTGTAGGAATTGTGTATGTTTTTGGAGTGGACGCCATCCAGACTAGGGCGCTTACTGACCAGATCAGCCAACTGGCGTCTCCTTGTTGAGGACGATCGTCTTGTTGTCTCCGTCGGTGGGCAGCAATACCACATAACGCCTCAAACACTCACAAGCTTTGAAATCAAACGCCGCTTGCTATGGTCGGAACTCGTGTGGCCTGCAAGCACGGGCGTGCGCTTTGGTGGTCTCTCCAACCTACGCGCCACGGCTCTGCACCGTGCGGTGTCCGATCTCCTCAAACGATCCCGCTGCCAACGCTTCGATTACTACTATGCCAAGCTTTCCCAGTGGCTCGCAAATGTTGACCACGCTTTAGCAACCGCTGATCAAAAGCACCGCTGGCTTACCCATGAAAACCAGCAAGCATTACTGAGTAGCAAACCAACCCTAGAGTTGAGCGTGGCGGCCCTGAAAGAGCTGCTCGAAACGCCAGAGGTGAGAGCTCATCTAAAGGATGGGTATGCCCAAGCGGGGCTTGATATCGAACGATGGACGTCTGATTGGACGGTCACCTGGGAGCAGCGCAACAAGCTGCACGCGGAGCGAGAGCTTCGTGACTGCCGGGAGCTTTTCGACAAGGTAGAAAGTAAGCCTTTAACTGACGAGCAGGCGGAGGCAGTGGTGTGCTTTGACAACCGGGTTCAGGTTGTCGCATCGGCGGGATCTGGCAAGACCTCCACAATGGTCGCCAAGGCCATCTATGCCATGCATCGGGGGATTGTCAGCCCCAAATCTATCGTCATGCTAGCTTACAACAAGGATGCGGCTGCAGAACTTCAAGCACGGGCCAATGCCTCTCTTGAACGCCTTGGCAAGCCTAGCGTTGAGATCGCAGCCATGACGTTCCATTCGTTAGGGCTGAAGATCATCGGTTCAGCTACCGGAAGCACACCGCATATACCCGCATGGGCTCGCAAAGAACATCTCGCGCTGGCCAAGCTCTCCGACATTGTCGACGACCTCAAAGATGAGTGCCCAGCGTTCCGTACGCGTTGGGATATTTTCCGTTTGGTATTTGGTCGACACCTACCGCTTTCACGCAACGACAAGCTGTTCGATACGACAAACTCGGACGGCGAGGGGAAACTGGTAACCCTAAAAGGCGAGGAGGTGGCCAGTCAGGAAGAGTGCATCATTGCCAACTGGCTTTTTTACAACGGGGTCGACTACCAGTACGAACGTGAGTACGAGCACCCGACTGCGACGTCAGAACATCGTCAGTACTTCCCGGATTTTTTCTATCCAAGTCTAAATCTCTACCATGAGCATTTTGCATTGGATGAAGATGGCCAGCCGCCTGAGCAGTTCAAGAAATACCTGGACGGGGTGGCTTGGAAGCGTCAGATCCACAAGCAAAAGGGAACGCACCTGATCGAAACGCTCTCTCATCAAGTCCGCACTGGGGAAGCGTTCACTCATCTAGCGAAAGAGCTCACCAACAGGGGCATCAAGCTTGATCCAAACCCTGATCGACCGATCCCCTCCAATGGTCTGGAACCCATCAAGCATGCCGACCTGCTCGGACTGATCCGTACGTTCATCAACCATTTCAAAAGCAACTGCTATACGGAACTGGACTTGAAGGCTCGCTTGGCCGAGATGGACAGCGGCGCCTTCAAGTACCGGTTCAACATGTTCGTAGACCTGCTGATCCCGGTAGTCAACAAATGGGACAAAGCCTTGGCTGCAGAGAACGGAATCGACTTCGAAGACATGATTAACAAGGCTGCGGGGTATTTGGAGGCCGGGCACCGGTCGCCATACGACCTAGTGATGGCTGATGAATACCAGGACGCTTCCCGTGCGCGGGCGCGGCTTTGCAAAGCCCTCGTTCGCCAGCCTAATCGGTTTCTGTTCGCCGTCGGGGACGACTGGCAATCGATCAACCGATTCGCGGGCGCTGACGTTTCCGTAATGACAGGTTTCAAACCCTGGTACGGCCATGGACAGGTTCTTCGGCTAGAAACGACATTCAGATGCCCTCAGGCCATTTGTGACGTCTCCAGCCGATTCGTGTCGAAGAACCCAGCGCAATTCAAGAAGAACGTGAACTCTGTGACGGCGCCCATCGGGCCGGCCTTCCAGGCTATACAGGTGGGGCACCGAAATAAGGTAGCCCAAGCGGTTGATAAGTATGTCGAGCGTCTCTACCAGCAGATCTGCGAGGGTAGAGTGCCTTTGGGGCGGGGCGGCAAAGTGAACGTCTTCGTGTTGGGGCGCTACAAGCTGGACGCCAAATTCCTGAGTGACGATTGGCAGCAACGGTTTGGGGATCGCATGGCATTCAGGTTCAAGACCGTGCATACCTCAAAGGGTGATGAGGCCGACTATGTGATTCTTCCCGGAATGGTCATGCGTGGATTTCCAAACGTTAAAGTTGACGACCCACTGTTCTCCCTGGTTATGCCGCAGGGCGACACCTTTCCATCCAGTGAGGAGCGTCGGCTTTTCTACGTCGCACTGACGAGGGCAAGGCGCAGCGTGGCAATGTTCACTGTCGCAGGGCGCCGCTCACCTTTCCTGCAAGAGTTGATCGACGAAGGTGTTTTAGCTCCCTGTGATGACAACGGCCGAGCTATAAAGCAGTCGATGGCCGCTGAACGCAAGTCTGATAGGGCCGCTGCCGGATCGACCGCTGCGCAAGCTCCCCTCAAGGCCAAGGGGCCTGCCTGCCCAGGCTGCAAAGTTGGTGAGCTGATATGGCGACCAGGGCCGTACGGAAAATTCCTATCCTGTTCAACCTTTCCGAAGTGCAAATACAAGCCGCCGAAGAAAACGCCGTTCAAGGCGCCAGTGCCCCGGAGCGGTCGTAAGCCAACGAAATAAGCTCGCGGGGGGGATGGCGCGTATTCGGGCTGGTCTCTGAATAGCCGCTTGCGATCGCTAATCGTCTTGTTGGCTGGTCATTGAAGTCGCAGATGACCAGTGATTTGGCCATTGGTGCGTTATTGATGGCGGTTTGGAGGCGTAAACCAAAGCAGGAGGTGATGGTTCACTCCGACCAAGGCAGCCAGTACAGCAGCACCGATTGGCGCAGCTTTTTGAAGGCGAACAATTTGGTTGCCAGCATGAGTCGCCGAGGTAACTGCCATGACAACGCCGTGGCCGAGAGCTTTTTCCAGCTTCTAAAGCGGGAACGGATCAAGCGGAAAATCTACACGACGAGGGAAGATCCTCGTAGTGATGTGTTCGATTACATCGAGATGTTCTACAACGCAAAACGTCGGCATGGTTTCAACAATCAGCTGTCACCGGTAGAGTTTGAAAAGCGTTATGCAGTGAGCTTGCAAGGTGTCTGGAGAATCCGGGGCGATTCAATTCGAGGGGTGTATGGTCAATTCAGGCAAAGTCTGGTTTTGGGGGGGCTGGTGACATGAAGAAGACGCTTAGGTAGGTTATTGATTTAACATAATATACATTATGCGTAGTCATCTATAGAGACTCGGCCCCGTGGGTTGAGCAGATTTGAAACCAGGCACAAGCCCACATTCGCCTCCTGGTTCAACAGGCTGTCCGGCTATCTGCTTGCGTCATTAAAAATGCGTCCATCCTGAAAAGCATGCGCCTTGCGCCAACCCATCACCACAACCTGCGCTCTTCGCAGCAATCTCACCAGGATTCGCTTCGGTACATTGCCCAGCGTCAGATTCGTTCCAGCAGACGCCAACCGTTGAGTTGATGAACACACGGTGGAATCTCTCGAGCATCGTCATGATGAATGACCCGTTGGCCGCGCCAGATTTCAACCATAAGCCATTTCACGATGCTCAGGCTTACCGTTGGCGCTGACCTGCAGTTGTTGTCGAAGTACCGGTAAGGCCTTGGCCTCAAGATTCACGAATTTTTCCATCTATGTAGCTTCCTACGGCGTCGGTCTATCCGTGTCGCCTTGGGCTGGGCGATCTACGGGGAATCTCGCAGGTTCAGGCATTTAGCGCGTGATGCACGATTTCAGGTGTCTGGCCTACAGGATCGTTCATTGGCAGCAATTCTTGGGACCATGGGCGCTTGACCTTGATAATTCGGCCTCAGAATCAACGCGGATCTGAGTGGCGACACATTGTTCAGAAAAGAAGGACGCATGCCCTGACCTTTCTGGTACTTTATATTGATAACCGAAAGATATAACTCAACTAAATAGTCATTTAGTTGAGTTATAATGTCAGCGATGGCTACGCAACCAGAATTTGCCAGCCCTACTCCTCTCACGCCGTTGAGCCCGCGCCTTGGAACGCCCGGCAATTCAACGTCTATGCTGCCTAAGCGTATCCCGATCCTGGTGACGAGTCGCGAGGTGCTAGACAATGTTGCGCACGAACATTTCCGCAAGAGCACTGTCCGGTGGGTTGCTCGATGTTTTGATTCGCGCCGGACTGATCACGGTACTGGTGCTGTTCTGCTTCCAGATCTTTCATCCCTTCCTCAATCTGATGCTCTGGGCCGTGATCCTGGCCATTACCCTGTACCCGCTGCACAACATGCTCAAGGGCAAGCTGGGTAACAAGGACGGTCGCACCGCTACCCTGATCGTGGTAGTCGCCCTGGCCTTGCTGATGGTGCCGATCTACCTGTTGGGTACGTCGATCAGTGATTCGATCGAGGCGACCCTGACCATGCTCAAGTCAGACAGCCTGGAAATTCCGCTGCCGAACGAGAAAATCGCCACCCTGCCGCTCATTGGCAAACCGCTCTACACCTTCTGGGTGCAGTCGGCCACCGACATGAGCAGCGTGCTGATGAAGCTGATGCCTTACATCAAGTCGGTCGGCTTGACCTTGCTGGGCAAGATGGCCGGTGTTGGTGTGGGCTTTCTGTTGTTCATCGGTGCCCTGATCATTGCCGGTGTGCTCATGGCCTACGGCGAAAATGGCCAACGCAGCGCCATCGCCATCGCTACCCGCCTCTCCGGCCCCGAACGTGGCCCGCGCATTGTCGAACTGAGCACCGCGACCATCCGCGCGGTCGCCCAGGGCGTGGTGGGCATCGCCTTTATCCAGATGCTGCTGGTGGGTGTCGGTTTCGTGGTCATGGGGGTGCCCGGTGCCGGGCTGCTGGCCATGGTCGCGTTGTTGATGGGGATCATGCAGTTGCCGGTGATTCTCGTCAGTTTGCCGGTAATCGCCTATGTCTTTGCCACTGAAGGCGCCACGCTTGGCACTATCGTGTTCGCCATCTACAGCCTGATTGCCGGCATGGCCGACAACATCCTCAAGCCATTGATGCTGGGCCGCGGCGTCGATGTGCCGATGCCGGTGATCCTGATAGGCGCCCTGGGCGGGATGGTCAGTGGCGGATTCATCGGCCTGTTCATCGGGCCGGTGGCACTGGCGGTTGCCTATCAATTGTTCTGGCAATGGGTCGAGGACCAGCCGCACATCGACGTGCTGGATGAACTACCGCGCGATGAGCAACCGCGACTTGACGCGACCAACGAGCCGCCACCGGTCTGAGGAGAATGCGCTTGATGTCGTGTCCTGCGCGCATGAGCCGGCTGCTGCTGTGCGGCGCCCTGGGCCTGGGCGGCTGTGTGCGCCTGGGCCCGGACTTCCAGTCGCCGACCCAGCCTTGGGTCGAGCACTGGAACTCCCCTGCCCTGGAGCTTGCCAGCCAGCAACGTACGCAACCCGATAGCCGCCAGTGGTGGCACGTATTTACCGACCCGGTACTCGACCAACTGATCGCCGAGGCCGATGCCCACAACGCCGACCTGGAAATCGCCGGCCTGCGGGTGATGGAAGCCCGCGCACAACTGGGCATTGCGTTAAGCAACCGCTACCCGCAATTCCAACAGATCAGTGCCGACAGCGTCTACCTCAAGCGTCGCCAATGGGGCGGCGACAATCCGCAGGACAGCCACCTGTGGCAACACAGCGCCGGCTTCGACATCGGCTGGGAGCTGGATTTCTGGGGCCGGTTCAGCCGCGCCATCGAGTCGGCCGATGCGGCCTGGTTCGCAGCCCAGAGCAACTATGAAAACGTGCTGGTGCTGCTGCACGCCCAGGTGGCGCAAACCTACTACGCGCTGCGTACCGCCGAGGCGCGCCTGCTCATCGCCAGGAACAACGCCAAACTGCAGAAGCGCAGCTATGAGATCACCGAGCGCCTGTTCTTGAGCGGTAATAGTGCCGAACTCGATCTGCAACAGGCCAAGACCCAGTACCTGGCAACCTTGAGCACCATCCCCGATCTGGAGGCGCAGGTGGCAAGCACACGCAATGCGTTGTCCACCTTGATCGGTCGTCCGCCCGGCGCGATGCCAGAACTGCAGACCAACACGGGGATGGTGCCTTTGGTCGACCGTGCCGTGCTGCAGGGGGTACCGGCCGACCTGCTGTTACGCCGTCCGGATGTACGGACTGCAGAAGCTCAAGTCGCGGCCCAGTCGGCGCTGATCGGTGTCGCCGAGGCCGACCTTTACCCTTCCATCAGCCTGTTGGGCAGCATCGTCTGGTCCGCGAGCTCCCTGGACGGCACCTCCAACACCCTGGACCTGATCGGTGGGCCCAGCCTGCGCTGGGATGTGTTCGACCATGGCCGCATCACCAACAATGTGCGCATCCAGGACGCCCGCCTGCAGCAATTGATCGTCGTCTACCAGGACAGCGTTCGCCAGGCGGCGCGTGAGGCCGACGATGCGGCGACCGGCCTGCTCAAGGCCCTGGAGCGCGACCGTATCCTCAGCGAATCGTCGATTGCCGCCGAACGCTCCCTGTCCCTGGCCAATGCCCAGTACCGTGAAGGCTATTCGGATTTCCAGCGGGTACTCGATGCCCAGGCGGCCCTGTTCGCCCAGCAGGATAACTACCTGGTCAATCGCAACACCGCCGTCAACAGCCTGATCGCCCTGTACAAGGCCCTCGGCGGCGGTTGGTACAGCGACCGGCCGCTGCTCGATCCGGCCACCCGCCAACAGATGCAGCAACGCACCGACTGGGGCGACCTGCTCGATGAAGCGAAGGAAGGTGTCAATTGAGTGACCGCCAACAAGAGACGGAAGAAACCACGCCCTCGCCTGCGGCCGACCCGACAAAAAAAGCGGTGAATTGGATTGCCGTGCTGATCCTCCTGAGCCTGGTCTGGTACCTGCTGGCCGACCGTTTTACCCCCTACACGCAACAGGCACGGGTGCAAACGTTCGTCGTTCCGGTGGCAGCGGAGGTCGCCGGCAGGGTCACCAAAGTCAACGTGCGCAACAACCAGGACGTCAAGGCCGGCGAAGTGTTGTTCGAAGTGAACCCGCAGCAATACCAGATCGCTGTCGACCGCGCGCGTGCCGACTTGCAGACCACCCGCAAACAGATCGGCGCCAATACTGCGGGTATCGACTCCAAGGTGGCATCGCTGAAAGCGGCCCAGGCCAACGAAGTCATGTCCCGGCAGGACCTCCAGCGCCTGGAGCGCCTGTACAAGGAAGACCCCGGGACCATCTCCCTGCGTCGGCTGGAGGTTTCCCGCGCCACCCTCGATGCGGCCGTCGCCAACGTCGCCGCGGCGCGGGCTGAAGTAGAACGCGCCCGCGAAACCCAAGGTGGCAGCGACGAGAAAAATGCCCAGTTGCTCGCCGCCATCGCCAATCTGGACAAGGCCGAACTGGACCTGGCCAACAGCATGGTACGGGCCCGCTCGGCCGGCCTGGTCACCGACCTGCGCACCGATGTCGGCCAGTTCGCCAGCGCCGGTGCGCCGTTGATGACCTTGATCGCCATCCACGATGTATGGGTCACGGCCGACATGACGGAGAACAACCTGGGCAAGGTCAGGCCCGGGACGCCAGTGCGCATCGTGCTCGATAGCCTTCCCGGCAGGATATTCGAAGGCCAGGTGCGCAGTATCGGCTATGGCGTCAGTACCGGTCAGAGCACGCCAGCCGGGACCCTGCCCACGGTGCAGAACAGCCGTGACTGGCTGCGCCCGGCCCAGCGCTTTCCGGTGATCATCGAGCTTGCGCCCGGCCAGTTGACCGACGATATCAGTAGCATTCGTGTCGGTGGCCAGGCCGAGGTCATGGCGTTCCCCAGCGAAGGCAACCCGCTGAACCTGCTTGGCCGGCTGTTCCTGCGCGTGATGAGCTGGATGTCGTATGTCTACTGAGCAGCAACTCCGTGCCAGGCGCGCCCTGCGCCTGGCCACTGGCACCGCGCTGTGCCTGGCCGCAAGCTTCGGCCTGGCCCTGCCGATCCCCTTCCTGGCACCGATGCTGGCGCTGACGATGCTGGCGGCGATGAATCGACCACTGCCATTCAAGGCCAGCCTGGGCCTGGCTGTCATGCTGATGGTGACCACCAGCAGCGGCCTGCTGCTCATTCCGCTGTTGCACTACTACGCGGCAACCGGCGTGATGCTGGTCGGGCTGTGCCTGTTTCTGGTCTTTCGCTACGGCATGAGTGGCGGCAACGCGCTGGTCGCCACCTTCATGGTGATCGGCTTGACGATGATCAGTGCGGCCGGCGCTACCGAATTCGACCTGGCATTGCAGGTCATCGTTTCGCTGGTCAAGGGCTTGCTCCTGGCCCTCACGGTGGTATCGATCAGCCACTGGCTGTTCCCTGATCCGATCGGCACCCAGCCACCCGCCCCCTCACCTGCCCTGCCAGCTGATGAAATCAGCTGGCTGGCAGTGCGCGCAGCACTGGTGGTGATGCCCGCCTTCCTGTTGGCGCTGATCGATCCGGCCAGCTACATGCCGATCGTCATGAAGTCGGTCAACCTCGGCCAGCAGAGCACCGCCACCAATGCGCGTACCGCCGGCCGGGAACTGCTCGGCTCGACCCTGCTGGGCGGCCTGATGGCGATACTCTTCTGGTTCGCCCTGGGCCTGTTCGTCAACCTGTGGATGTTCTTCCTGTGGATGCTGCTGTTCGGGCTGCTGCTGGCCCGCAAGCTCTACGGGCTGAGCCCGGGTAACTACAAGCCGGGCTTCTGGCTCAACAGCCTGACGACCATGATCATTCTGCTCGGCCAGTCGGTGCAGGACAGCGCCGCCGGCAAGGATGTCTACACCGCCTTCGCCATCCGCATGGGGCTGTTCATTCTGGTCACCCTGTATGCCTGTGCGATGGTCTATCTGCTCGACAAGCGCCGGCAACGTCGAAATATGTCCAACCCAACCGCTCAAGAGAGTCAGCCATGCTGATCAATTTTCTGGTAGGCCTACCGGTGATCGTGCTTTGCGTAATCTTGCAGGCGTTGTTCCTGGCCCTGTGTGCGCAACGCTATGTGGTGCTGCGACGCAAGACGAGCGCTCGCCCCTCCTGGCGTGATGACGTGCGCTTGCTGTCGATGGTGATGGTGGTGATGCTCATCGGCAACTATGTGCAAATGGCCCTGTGGGCCGTGCTGTTCCTGCTGCTGGGTGAATTCGAGGACTTCACCACCGCGCTGTACTTTTCCGGCGTGACCTTCGCCACCCTGGGCTACGGCGATGTGGTGCTGAGCGATCAATGGCGCCTGCTCAGTCCCCTGGAGGCGGCCAATGGCATTCTCATGTTCGGCGTCTCCACTGCAATCATGACCGCTGCCGTCATGGACACCATCAAGCTGCACGCCTCTGGCAGACACGAAAAGCGCTAACGGCAAGCGCTCGATAAACACGTACCAGGCCGGCAGCTTCGCGCTTGTTACCCGGACACTGACGCGCTGCTCTTCGGCGCTGGGAATACCCGTGCGCACAGGAAGTCCACCAGCGCCCGGACCTTCGGTGACGGGTGCTTGCTCGCCGACCACAGCACATGGAAGACGCCGCTGCGCTGTACATGGTCGGCCAGGATTGGCCGCAGTCGACCGTCGGCCAGCGCCTCGCGGATGGAGAAGTCCGGCAGGTAGGCGATCCCCAGCCCCTGCAGGGCGAAGCACACGCGCGTCTCGATGTTGTTGCAGACCATTGAGGTGGGCAGTTGCAACTCGGGCTCTCCAGCGGCTTGTCGCAGTGCCCATGGCTCCAGTTTTCCGCTGTTGGGGAAGCGGTAGTGCAGGCACACATGCTGCAACAGATCGGCCGGCAACTGGGGGGTCCCACGCTGCGCAAGGTAGTCTGGCGAGGCCACCAGCATCGAACGGAAGTTCCCCAATCGGCGTGCGGTGAGGCGGGAGTCGGCGGGTTCACCGGTACGCACCACGACGTCGAAGCCGTCCTCGATCACATCAACCACTTGATCGGTGAAGTCCAGGTCCAACTCGATCGCGGGGTGCTCGCGCATGAACTCGCCGAGCACAGGCAACACCAAGGAGCTGACCAACGGCAGGCTTACCCGCAAGCGTCCGCGCGGTGCGCCACTGGCCTGTGACAGCTCCAGTTCCGCCGCTTCGATCTCGGCCAGGATGCGCCGGCTGCGCTCCAGGAACAATGAACCCTCCGCCGTCAGCGTGACACTGCGTGTGCTGCGGTAGAACAGGCGCACGCCCAACTTCTCTTCCAGTCGCGCCACGCGCTTGCCAACGGCGGAGGCCGACACGCCCAGCAGTCGGCCAGCGCCCACGAAGCTGCGCGTTTCGGCGACTTGCACGAACACGACAAAGCCATTCAGGCTGTCCATACCCTACCTCAATTGCGGACATGTAAGTCCGTACAGCGCGGTAATCTAGCCTACTTTTTCTTTAATGGCAGGTTTTCTAAGGTCACGGCTTGGCCCATTCAATCAAGGACAATCCCGTGACGAAGCCCTTCCCTCCCCTGCACCAAGGTGTTCCACCTGCCTACTTGTCCTCCCCTATTCAGCACGTCGTTCAGCAGGCGCTGGATGAACGGCGGCTGGTCGGTGCCGTCGTGCTGGTGGCACGTGATGGTGAACTGATCCACCAGCAAGCGGCAGGCTTTGCCGACCGCGACAGCGCGCGGCCGATGGCCCTGGAGACAGTCTTTCGGCTGGCCTCGGTGAGCAAGGTCATCGTTTCGACGACGGCGCTGGTACTGGTGGCGCAAGGCCGCTTCGACCTGGATGAGGACATCGGCCGCTGGCTGCCCGAGTTCCGCCCCCGGCTGGCAAACGGCAAGCCGGCGCGCATCACCGCGCGACAGCTACTCAGTCATACGGCCGGACTGGGCTATCGCTTTTTCGAAGCCGATGCGAACGGTCCCTACGCACGAGCGGGTGTCTCGGACGGTATGGATGCTGCCAGCATCAGCCTGGCCGAGAACCTGCGCTGCATTGCCAGTGTGCCACTGCTGTATGCGCCGGGTACCTCCTGGTGCTATTCGCTGGCGACCGATGTGCTGGGGGCATTGATCGAGCGCATTCAGGGCGTCACATTGAACGAGGCCGTGCGCCAGTGCGTGACCGGTCCACTGGGCATGGCGGATACGGGTTTCGTCGTACACAATCCCCAGCGTGTGGCCACCGCCTATGTAAACGACTTGCCGCAGCCGCGTCGGCTGGATGAGGGAGAAACGGTATCGCCCTTCGAGGGCGCGGTCGGTATCGCCTACAGCCCGGCCCGTATTTTCGATGCACAGGCCTTTGCTTCGGGCGGCGCGGGCATGGCGGGCACGGCGGGGGACTTCCTGCGCTTGCTGGAAGCCCTGCGTCAGGGCGCGAGCACGCTGCTTCCTGACGAGCTGATAGCGCAGATGGGACGGGACCAGACCGGGGGGCTCGAACTGCCCAATGCGCCGGGCTTCGGTTTCGGCCTCGGTTTTTCGGTCCTGCGCGATCCACGGCTCGCGTTATCGCCGGAGTCGGTCGGCACCTGGCGATGGGGTGGTGCCTACGGTCATGCCTGGTTTGTGGACCGGGCGCAGGGCCTTAGCGTGGTCGCTTTCACCAATACGTTGTACGAGGGCATGTCCGGCCGGTTCGTCACCGATCTGCGCGATGCGGTCTACGGTGCCTTGGAGGCTGCGCGATGATCGCCGTGCATCAGCAACGCATGCCCATCGCGTCGCTGCTGGCGTTGGCTACAGCAGCGTTTATCACCATCCTGACCGAAGCGCTGCCGGCTGGCCTGCTG
Organism: Pseudomonas sp. BJa5; assembly: GCF_030272875.2. Lineage (NCBI taxonomy): Bacteria > Pseudomonadati > Pseudomonadota > Gammaproteobacteria > Pseudomonadales > Pseudomonadaceae > Pseudomonas > Pseudomonas sp. BJa5. The sequence goes on along the minus strand of NZ_JALRNG020000009.1, from coordinate 35,205 downwards.
CCGCAGATGGCGCAAGGCCTGGCGGTTTCCGAAGCATGGGTCGGGCAGACCGTCACGGCCTATGCCATGGGCTCGCTGGTCGCGGCCATCCCGTTGACCTGCGCGACACAGGGCCTGCGCCGTCGTCCCCTGCTGCTGATGGCCATTGCGGGCTTTGTCATTGCCAACACAGTCACGACGCTATCCGGTAGCTATACCCTGACGATAGTAGCGCGCTTCCTGGCGGGCGTGTCGGCCGGCCTGCTGTGGGCGCTGTTGGCGGGGTATGCGGCGCGCATGGTACCTGAGCACCAGAAGGGCCGGGCCATCGCCATCGCTATGGTGGGAACGCCATTGGCGCTGTCGCTCGGCGTACCGGCTGGCACCTTCCTCGGCAACCTGGTGGGCTGGCGGATGTGCTTCGGCATCATGAGCGGGCTGGCGCTGCTGCTCATGGTGTGGGTGCGCGTCAAGGTGCCGGACTTCGCCGGCCAAAAAGCAGGCAAGCGGCTGTCGCTGGGGCAGGTGTTCACAGTGGCCGGTGTACGTCCGGTACTGTTCGTGGTGCTGGCCTTTGTGCTGGCGCACAACATCCTCTACACCTACATCGCGCCGTTCCTCGCGATGGTGGGCATGGCTGAAAGGACCGACCTGGTGCTGCTGGTGTTCGGTGTCACGTCCCTGTTGGGAATCTGGATCATCGGCATGCTGATCGACCGCCATCTGCGCGCGCTGACGCTCGCCAGCACGGTCTTGTTCGGCCTGTCCGCGTTGGCACTCGGTGTGGCCGGCGATGCGCCTGCCGTGGTGTATGCGGCGGTGATCGCCTGGGGCCTGGCCTTCGGCGGTGCCGCGACGCTGTTTCAGACGGCCATCGCCAGGACGGCCGGGGACGCCGCCGACATGGCGCAGTCGATGCTGGTCACGGCCTGGAACCTGGCAATCGCGGGTGGCGGTATTGTCGGCGGCGCCCTGCTGGATCGCCTCGGCGTCGGGGCGTTCTCTCCGGCACTGCTGGTGCTGCTGGTCGCAACGTTTGCGGCGGTGTGGGGCGCAAGGCACCACGGTTTCCCCGCGGTGGGAAGGTAGTAGGTGATGAATCCTCGGTATCGGCCCTGCACCTTCATGCGCACTGCCAATCCGTGATCAACACTGGCGCAGCGGACGTCCCTGTCCGCTGGCAAACCTGGCAGTGTTCAGCGACCTTCCAGTTTGCCCACTACCTGCTCGGTGGTCATCAAGCCATTGGCGATATAGCGGAAGTTGACCAGTGCACTCCCGTATCCATCGCCCTCCGCAAGCTTTGGCCCGGCAATGGCATCACGGACCACGACCACTTCGAAGCCACGCTCGAGGAACTCGCGAAGGTGCGACTCCACGCACAGGTTCGAGGCCATGCCGGCCAGGACGATCTTGTCGACCCGCTGCTTGCGCAGTTGCAGCATGATGTCGTTGCTCTGCGGGCCATAGAGCTTGTGCGGCGAGGCCACGAGGGTCTTGCCGTCTTCGATGTACGCCTTGAACTGCGGCATGAAGTCGGCGCCCGAGTTACGGAACCCGTCGAGGGTCAGGGCACCCTTGCGGTCGAACATGCCGAGCTTGTGCTGGACCGTCTCTGCCGGTGCCTCGTACTGCCATTTATGGTCATGGGGATAGTAGTAGTGCGGCGAAATGGCGACGGTCGTGCCGGACTGTTTGAAGGCTTTGAACAAGCGCTCCAGGTTGGCCACCAGGTGCTGTTCGGTGACGCTCTCACCGAACACCGGCCACCCTGCCCCTTCCGGGCTCATGAAGTCGATCTGCGGATCGATCACCACCAGCGCGGTGCGGCTTGAGTCCCATTGGAAGGTCGAGGCCGGAAGTGCAGGCTTGACCGGGTCGGTGTAGGGATTCTCGGCGGCAAAGCCTATGCCGGGTGCTATCAGCAGGCTTGCAAGCAAGGTGGTGCAGGCGATCATGCGCTGGCGGGTTGAGGTGCTACGGGTCATTTGCATGTCCTCTGGGGTGGGGGTGTGCTCAAGGTACGGCACCCGGGCACCGGCAAAAGGACGTTTGTCCCTGGATTTCGGCCGTTCGTTGACCTTGCGGCCGGCAGCTGCGATTAATGAGGCGTCTGCCAGGTCCTCTGGGGTTGAGGCCATGTCCCGTCACGTTTGCTTTCTGGTCTACCCGGACTTCGTCCTGCTGGACTTGAGTGGCCCGCTCGAAGCCTTTGCCAACGCCAATCGTGCGCAGGCTTCAAGCTATCGCTTCACCGTCGCCTCGCTTGCCGGCGGCTTGATTCGCACCTCTGGCGGGCTGTCGGTAGAGACCCAGGCTTTGCCGTTGGCTGCAGCGATCGACACCCTGATCATCGTCGGCGCGCCGGCGGTGCCGGTGGGTGACTGGCTGCTGCCGATCGCCGATGTCATCCAGCGCATCGCCACGCGTGCACGGCGCACGGCCAGTGTCTGCACCGGCGCCTTCGTGCTGGCCGAGACCGGCCTGCTCGATGGGCGTGTCGCCACCACCCACTGGAACTACGCGCCACACTTGCAGGCGCGCTACCCTGCCCTGCGCGTCGATGGCGACAGGATCTGGACCGAAGACGGCAATGTCTGGACCTCGGCAGGCATGTCGGCGGGCATCGACATGGCCCTGGCCATGATCGAGCAAGACCTGGGCAAGGAGGTGGTGCGAGCGGTAGCGCGCATGCTGGTGGTCTACTACCGGCGCCCCGGCGGTCAGTACCAGTTCTCGTCGCTGCTGGAGCTGGATCCGGGCTCGGACCGCATCCGTACGGTGCTCAGTTATGCACGGGATCACCTGCGCGACGACCTGTCCGTCGAGCGTCTGGCCGACGTCGCCCATATGAGCGTGCGCCAGTTTGCCCGTGTGTTCGCGGCATCGGTCGGGGTGACCCCGGCCAAGGCGGTCGAGCGTCTGCGCATCGAAGCCGCGAGGCCCTTGGTCGAGGATGGGCAGCAGAAGTTCGAGGCGATCGCCAGGCAGTGTGGTTTTGGCGATGCCGACCACATGCTGCGCTGCTTTGTGCGGGTCATCGGCAGCACGCCACTGGAGTTGCGTCGCCAGGCAAAAGCGCAAAGACCGTAGCTGGTGTACCGGTTTGCGACTGCTGCGCAGTCGATCGCAGGCTTCGCCAGCTCCTACAGTGATTGCGGGGGCTCTGCGGGTTATCCGTGGGAGCTGCCGCCAGGCTGCGATCGACCGTGAAACGGCCGCAAAGCCAGACGGCCTCAGTCTGTCTGGCACAACGAAGTGGCTGGGCTGCGACTGCTGCGCAGTCGATCGCAGGCTCCCACAAAGAGAGTTGCTCCTACAGGGGATGGTACTTGTTGCCGCCCAGTGCCGGCGTTTCCGCTTCCAACAGGCAATCAAGATAGGCTATTCATCGACCTTTGCCTTGACTACCTCGCCAATGGCATAGAAATGCCCGCCGGCAATGTAATGCAGGCTGCGCAAGGCCGGGTCAGCCTGTTCGAAATGCCAGTGGCCGTCCTTGAATACCCGGTTGTCTGCCCAGGCTTCGATGACTTCGCCGATGAACAGGTCGTAGCTCTGCTGGTTATGCGGCTCGGGAACCAGCCGGCACAGCAGCCAGGCGGCGCAACCTTCGACAAAGGGCTGTTCATGGCCGGGCATGCGCATCAGCTCGACGCCGGCGCGCTGGAGTTTGTCGGGCGTATCGGCAAGGCTGCGGGTACCGACATCATGGGTCAGTTGCACTTGCGCGGCGGTTGGCACCTGGATCACGAACAGGCCGCTGGCTTCCACCAGGGCGCGGGTCTGGGTGGCCTTGTCCAGCACCACGGTCAGCTTGGGTGGCATGAAGTCCAGCGCACAGGCCCAGGCGGCCGCCATCACGTTGTCGACGCCGTCGTGACAGGCCGATACCAGTACGGTAGGTCCGTGGTTGAGCAAACGGTAGGCCTTGGCCAGGTCGACCGGGGCGATAAAGCGGTTCATCGAGCACCTTCTTGCCGGTGGGAGGTACTCGATTGGAAGCGGCGGGACGGGCCAGGGTCACACCCGCCCCGCCCTGCCCTTACTGCCCGGCAGTTTCCCGGATCAACTTCTTGTTGATCTTGCCGACGCTGGTCTTGGGGATCTCGCTGACAAAACGCACATGCCGCGGGATGGCCCACTTGCTCAGGCGCCCGCTGTCGACGAACTGCTGCAGGTGCTGCGCCAGCGCCGGCTGGTCCAGGTAGCTGCCGGCGGCGCAGACCACCAGCGCCATGGGCTGCTCGCCCCAGCGCGGGTCGGGAATGCCGACCACGGCCACCGATTCGACACCGGCATGCTGGCTGATCAGGCTCTCCAGCTCCACCGAGCTGATCCATTCGCCGCCGGTCTTGATCACGTCCTTGATCCGGTCTCGGATCTGCACCACACCGCTGGGGGTGATGCAGGCCATGTCGCCGGTGTGCAGCCAGCCGCCGGCCCAGAGCGCGGCGCCCTGCTCCGGCTCCTTCAGGTAACCCTGGGTCAGCCAGGGCGCGCGCACGACGATTTCGCCCAGGCTTTCGCCATCGTGGGCAACGTCGGCGCCCTGCTCGTCGACGATACGCAGGTCCACCAGCGGAATCGGCACGCCGGCGTTGATCCGCAGCGACAGCTGCTGGGCCATGGGCAGGGTCAGTTCCTCGGCACTGAGGTGGGTGAGGCTCAGCAGCGGGCAGGTCTCGGACATGCCGTAGCCACAGAACACCCGCACGCCGCGGGCGCTGGCCTTGCTGGCCAGGCCCTGGGTCAGGGCGCTGCCGCCCAGGAGCATTTTCCAGCCGCCCATGTCGGTGCGCTGGCCTTCGTCGCATTCGAGCATCATCTGCAACAGGGTCGGCACGCAGTGGGAGAAGGTCACCTGCTCCTCGCGGAACAGGCGCACCAGCTGGTTGGGCTCGTAACGGCCGGGATAGACCTGCTTGATGCCCAGCGCCGTGGCGACATAGGGCACGCCCCAGGCATGCACATGGAACATCGGCGTGATCGGCATGTAGACGTCGTCGCTACGCAGCAAGGGTTCGCCGCCACAGGCGGAGAAGGTGCCCAGCTCGTTGAGGGTGTGCAGCACCAGTTGGCGATGGGTGAAGTACACGCCCTTGGGGTTGCCGGTGGTGCCGGTGGTGTAGAACAGGGTCGCTACCGAGTTTTCATCGAAATCAGGGAAGTCGAACTGCGTGTCGGCAGCGGCCAGCAAGGCTTCGTACTCGCCGGCAAGCTCAAGGCTGGTAGTGCAGTTGTCATGCTCGCCCAGGCGGATGAAGCGCTGAACGGTCGGCAGCTGGTCCTTGAGCTGCTCCATCAGCGGCAGGAAGTCGTCGTGCACCAGCACCACCCGGTCTTCGGCATGGTCCATGGTGTAGCGCACCTGCTCGGTGGACAGGCGCACGTTGACGGTGTGCAGCACGGCGCCAATCATCGGCACGGCAAAGAAGCACTCAAGGCCGCGATGGCTGTCCCAGTCGAGCAAGGCCACGGTATCACCGGGCTTCACCCCGGCCTGGACCAGCACATTGGCCAGGCGCTGGATACGTTCGAGCAGGGTTTCGTAGCTGTAGCGCATCTTGTCGGCGTAGACGATTTCCTGGCCGGGCTGGTAGCGCACGCCCGACAGCAGCAGGCGTTTGATCAGCAGCGGGTAGCTGTAGGCCCCGGGCGCCGGGGTAATGACACGGGTGTTGGTCATGTGGGGGTCCTTCACAGTTGTTCGGCGTCGAGCAGGTAGAGGCTTTCGCTACCGGCCTTGACACTGGCGCTCAGGGAGTGGATGCGCGGCAGCAGACGGGCGAAGAAGAAGCGCGCGGTGCCCAGCTTGCTGGCGTAGAACTCACCCTCCTTGTCCAGGGCGACATCGGCCATCTGCGCCCACAGGTAGGCGTACAGGGTGTAACCGAACACATGCAGGTATTCCACCGAGGCCGCACCGATTTCCCGCGGGTTGCCCTGGGCACGGTCGAGTACCCAGGCGGTCAGTTCGTCCAGGTTGCTCAGCGCGGCCAGCAGCGGCGCACTGAATTCTGCGCGGTTCGGCGCCAGCGACTGGGCGTAGGCGTTGATCTGCGCAGACAGCGCGGCATAGGCGCGCCCCCCATCGGCCACCAGCTTGCGACCGACCAGGTCCAGGGCCTGGATGCCGTTGGTGCCCTCGTAGATCTGGGTGATGCGGCAATCGCGAATCAGCTGCTCCTGGCCCCATTCGCGGATGTAGCCATGACCGCCGAACACCTGCTGACCGTGTACGGTGGTCTCCAGGCCCATGTCGGTCAGGAACGCCTTGGCCACCGGGGTCAGCAAGGCCACTTGTGCTTCGGCCTGTTTGCGTGCCTCGGCGTCTTCGCTGTACTTGGCCAGGTCCAGTTGCTGGGCAACGAAGGTGGAAAACGCACGTCCGCCTTCATTCAGGGCCTTCATGGTCAGCAGCATGCGGCGCACGTCCGGGTGGGCGACGATCGGGTCGGCGGCAAGCTGGGCAGCCACCGGACCAGTCGGAGCGCGGCTCTGCAAGCGCTCACGGGCGTACTCGATGGCGTTCTGGTAGGAACGCTCACCCAGTGCCAGGCCCTGGATGCCGACACCCAGGCGCTCGTAGTTCATCATGGTGAACATGGCGTTCAGGCCCTTGTTCAGCTCACCCACCAGGTAGCCGACGGCGCCATCGAAGTTCATCACGCAGGTGGCCGAAGCCTTGATGCCCATCTTGTGCTCGATCGAGCCGCAACTCACGGCGTTGCTCTCACCCAACGCGCCGTTGTCATCGACCATCACCTTGGGCACCAGGAACAGCGAGATCCCCTTGGCGCCGGCCGGGGCGTCGGGCAGCTTGGCCAGCACCAGGTGGATGATGTTCTCGGTCAGGTCCTGCTCACCGCCGGTGATGAAGATCTTCGTGCCGCTGACCCGGTAGCTGCCGTCGGCCTGGGGTTCGGCCTTGGTGCGGATCAGGCCCAGGTCGGTGCCGGCATGGGGTTCGGTCAGGCACATCGAGCCGGTCCAGCGGCCTTCGTACATGGGCGGCAGGTAACGGGCCTTGAGTTCCTCGCTGGCATGGTTGAGCAGCGACAGGCAGGCGCCGGCGGTCAGCATCGGGTACAGGCCGAAGGACAGGTTGGCGGCGTTGAGCATTTCCTCGACCTGGGCGCCAATCACCTTGGGCATGCCCATGCCGCCGAATTCCGGGGCACCGGCAACGCCGACCCAGCCGTCCTCGGCGTAGGTGCGGTAGGCCTGGGGGAAGCCGTCCGGGGTGATCACCCGGCCCTGCTCCCAGCGGCAGCCCTGCTCGTCGCCGCTGCGGTTCAACGGCGCGACCACCTGGGCGATCACCTTGCCGGCCTGTTCGAGTACCGCCCTGGCGGTATCGGCGTCGATCTGTTCGGCCAAGGCCGGCATGCCTGCCCACTGGGCGGGAATGTCGAACACTTCGTTGAACAGGAAATCCATGTCACGCAGGGGTGGAAGGTAATCAGACATGATGCGAATACTCGACTTCTTGGGTTTTGTTTTGCAGTCCGTCGGCAGGGACGGAGCTGGTGTCAGGCTCGGCAGCCTTGCTGCCGGGCAGGAGGAAGTGCGACAGGGCCGGAATCAGGATCAGCGCGCCGAGCATGTTCCACAGGAACATGAAGGTCAGCAGGATGCCCATGTCGGCCTGGAACTTGATCGGTGACCAGGCCCAGCCCACCACGCCGGCTGCCAGGGTGATGCCGACCAGGCCGACCACCCGGCCGGTGAAGGCCACGGCGTTTTCGTAAGCCTGGGACAGCGACATGCCCTTGCGCTGGTAATGCAGTTGCACGCTCAGCAGGTACAGCGCGTAGTCCACGCCGATACCCACGCCCAGGGCGATCACCGGCAAGGTGGCGACCTTGACGCCGATGCCCATCGCCACCATCAGCGCCTCGCAGAGGATCGAGGTGAGCATCAGCGGCAGCACCGCCACCAGGGTGGCGCGCCAGCTGCGGAAGGTGATCAGGCAGAACAGCGTGACCGCCAGGTACACCAGCAACAGCATGGTGCGGTTGGCCTCGCGGACCACGATATTGGTCGCCGCTTCGATCCCGGCGCTGCCGGCCGCCAGCAGGAACTGGTGCTCGTCATTGCTGTTGGCCTTGGCGAAGCGTTCGGCGATGGCCACCACCTGGTCGAGGGTATCGGCCTTGTGGTCCTTGAGGTAGGCGATCACCGGCATCAGCGAGCAGTCGTTGTTGAACAGCTCCGGCGCGTTGACCGAGGCTTGCTGGGCGGCGTAGTTGAGCACGTCCTGGTTGCGCTGGATGCTGTTGAGCTTGGGGTTGCCCTCGTAGGTGCCGGCGGTGATCTGGCGCACCGCGTTGGTCAGCGACAAGGTGGTCTGCACCCCCGGATACTGTTGCAGCTGCCAGGCCAGGCGGTCGGCGAGCACCAGGGTCTGATAGCGCAGGCAGCCTTCCGGCGCGGTCTTGATCATCACCGCGAAGGTGTCGCTGGACAGCGCGTAGTGGCCGGTGATGTAGGCGTTGTCGCGGTTGTAGCGCGAGTCGGCGTGCAGCTCCGGCGCACCGCTGTCGAGGTCGCCGATCTTCAGTTGCAGGCTGACCCAGAAGCCGCCGGCGCCCATCAGTGCAGCCACCAGTACCGCCGCCGTGGCCCATTTGCGCTCGGTGAAGCGGTCGAGCAGGTCCCAGAGCTTGCCGAAGCCGCGATGGTCGGCCGCCCGCGAGTCGATGCGCAAGGCGCGCTCGGCAGCCTTGCGACCGACGCCGACGTACGACAGCGCCACCGGCATCAGCAACAGCGAGGTGAAGATCAGTACGGCCACGCCGATGCTGGCGGTGATGGCCAGGTCCTTGATCACCGGGATGTCGATCAGCATCAGTACGGCAAAGCCCACGGCATCGGCCAGCAAGGCCGTGACCCCGGCCACGAACAGGCGGCGGAAGGTATAGCGGGCGGCGATCTGGCGATGAGTGCCGCGACCGATGTCCTGCATGATGCCGTTCATCTTCTGCGCGGCATGGGACACGCCGATGGCGAATATCAGGAACGGCACCAGGATCGAGTAAGGATCGATGGCATAGCCCAGCCAGGCGACAATGCCCAGCTGCCACACCACGGCCGTCAACGAACACACCACCACCAGCAAGGTGCTGCGCACGCAGCGGGTGTAGAGGTAGATGATCACCAGGGTGGTGGCCACCGCCAGGGCGAAGAACAGCATCACCTGGATCAGCCCGTCGATCAGGTCGCCCATCAGCTTGGCGAAGCCGATCACATGGATCTTGTAGGCGCCCTGCCCGCCGTTCTCGGTACCGACGGCTTCGTACTTGCTGCGCAGTTGCTCAAGCTTGGCCGAAAACGCCTGGTAGTCGATACCGCGACCGGTGGCCGAGTCCTGGTCCAGCAGCGGCACGATCAGCATGCTCGACTTGAAGTCGCGGGCCACCAGGCTGCCGACGATATTGGCCCGCTCGATGTTCAGGCGCAGCTGCTCGATATCGGCGGCTGCCCCCTGATAGCTGTCGGGCATCACCGGCCCGCCCTGGAAGCCCTCTTCAGTGACTTCGGTCCAGCGTACCGCCGGGCTCCACAACGACTTCATCCAGGCCCGGTCGACGCCCTGGCTGAGGAACAGCTCGTCGTTGATCTGGCGCAGGGTCTGCAGGTAGGCCGGGTCGAAGATATCGCCCCGGGTGTTCTCCACCACCACCCGTAGCGAGTTGCCCAGGCCGCGCAGCGACTGGCGGTTGTCCAGGTAGTTCTGGATGTAGGGATGACTCTGGGGAATCATCTTCTCGAAGCTTGGGCGCAACTCAAGGCGGGTTACAGCCATGTAGCCCAGCACCAGCGTCGCCAGCAGCATGGCGAGCATGAACGGCAGCCGATGGTTGAAAACCAGGCGTTCCAGCCAGTTGCCCGAACGCGTGTCGAATTCGCCCAGGGTGCGGATCACCGGCAGGGTGTCTTGTTGGATGTTGGCCATCAGGGTTTCTCTTGTTATTCGCCAGCGGTTATTCGAGGGCCTGGGTACGTACGCCACGCTCGCCTACCAGCACCAGGTCGGTAGCTGCATCGAAGGCGACGCCGCTGACCGGGGTACGGGTGGTTTGCTTGAGCGGGCTGAAGCTTGCGCCGTTGTCGCGGCTGCTCAGCAGGTCGCCTGCCTGGCTGGCCAGCCAGAGCTGCCCGGCGTTGTCGACGCCCGACGCGGTAATGCTGATGCCAAGCCCGGTGTTGACCGGCTGCCATTGCTGGCCACCGTCTTCGCTGCGAAACACATGGCCGCGCAGTCCGTAGGCCAGCAACACGCCTGGCTTGCCGGTCAGGCCGAAGTAAGTACCGCTGTAGGGCGTGGTCAGCCGGGTGAAGTGCTGGCCGTCCTCTGCCAGCTTGAGCAGCAGACCCTGTTCGCCGGTGATGTACAGCGCGCCATCGACACTGGCCAGGCTGGTCAGGTGCAAGGCCTGGGGGTTGTCCGTGCGTTCCAGCCAGGGCGTCCAGTGCTGGCCGCCGTCGGCGGTGTACAGCAGCAGGTTGAATACACCCACCGCATAACCGTGCTGGGCGTCGGCGAACCAGACATCCAGCAGCGGCTTGTCGGCGCCTTCGGCCTGCAGGCGCTCGCCCTCGCCGATCAGCGTCGGCCAGCGTTCGTCGTTCGGGTTGGCCTGGGCCTGGGCGCGGTAATGCGCCAGTACCTGCTCGCCGAGCACGCGACCGTCCAGTTGTTTTTGCCAGTTCAGGCCGCCATCGCGGCTGTGCAGGATCACACCGTCGTTGCCCACCGCCCAGCCAAGCTCAGGGGTTGGAAAGCTCACGGCGTTGAGGTCGGCACTGGCGGGGACCTGGGCTTGTTGCCAGTGGCTGCCCAGATCATCGGAATACAGAATATGGCCACGTGTGCCCACCGCTACCAGGCGCGAGCCGGCCGCGGTCACATCGCGCAGGGGGCTGGCAGCGGCCAGGGCGCTGGGCATGGCCGGCAGGTCCAGCACGTCCACGTAAACATCGGCCTGGGCCGTGCCTTGCAGCACGCTCCAGGTCAGCACCAGCAGGCTCCATCGCTTGAAACAATACATACCCGATCCTCCGGATAGTTCAACCAAAGGGCCGGGATCGAAAGACGACCCCGGCCCCCATGTTCAGACTCAGCGAATACCGGCGCCGGCCAGCGACTCTGGCGACCACTGGGTCTTGGACAGCGGATCGATGTAGCGGATGCCGCCGTAGGCACCGACCACGCCGTTGAGGTTGTAGGTGCCGCCGATCAGGTCGTAGATCATGAACGGGGTGGCATCCGGGGTCTGCTTGTCGTAGCTCTGGCTGAGGAAGGCGAACGAACCACGGTACAGCTGGCCACGGGCGTCATACTGGTCGGAGGCCAGAGCGATCCAGCTGTCCTCGTCGAGGTAGAAGCGGCGCTTGTGGTAGATGTGACGGGCGCCATCCTTCAGCTTGCCCTCCACCACCCAGACGCGGTGCTTCTCCCAGCGTACGAACTCCGGTGCCAGGTGATTGGCGGTGGTCAGTTGCTTGACGTCGGTGTTGTAGGTCAGGCGGTAGGTGTTGTACGGCACCACCATTTCCTGCTTGCCGACCAGGGTCCAGTCGTAGCGGTCCAGGGCGCCGTTGAAGACGAACACGTCATCGTAGGTACCCGAGCCCGAGGTACCCGGGTTCGGCGTGTCGTAGGCCAGGTTGGGCGCAAGCTTCACCCGACGCTGGCCCGGCAGGTACTGCCAGGCACTGCGTGGCTGCACCAGCGGGTTGGCGGCGTCACGCAGCATCATCGCTTCACCGGCGCGGCGGGCCGGCGCGGTGTAGGAGAGCTTCATCTGGTAGTAGGTGTCCTTGGCGCCGATCACCTTGCCCATGTCTTCATAGATGGGATAGCTGATGTTGGCCTGGCCGGTGGTGGACAGGGTCGGCTTGCCGGCGGCATCGACGTTCCAGGAGTCGTACTTGGCGGTCATGCTCACGCCCTGGTAGCGCAGCAGGAAGTTCCACATGGCCTCGGCACCGGTCTGCGGAATCGGGAACGGAATGCCCGGCAGCACGTTGTCGACGGCGGTACCGCCTTCCTGGCTGTGGGCACCGGTGGCGTTCTTGCGGGTGTTGTCCAGTACCGCCTGTGGCAGCGCCACGGTGCGGTGGGTCGGGTAGACATCGACGCGGAAGGTCGGGAAGCGCTTGAGCAGTTCCTGGGTAGTGGCCGTCAACTGGCCTTTGAACTGGTCGGCGTTCTTGCCGTCGATGACCAGCACCGGCTTCTCGGACTCGAACGGGTCCGGACGCATGCTTGCACCGCTCTTGAAGCTTGCCGGTGGCGTTACCAGGCCACCTTGGTAGGCAGGAATGGAGCCGTCGGCATTGGCGGCTTTTTCGGCACCGATGCCGGTCAGGCTGGTGCCCAGGCGTGCAGCCTGGTCGCTGGAAACGGCCGCGTGAGCGGAGTTGAGGGCAGCCAGCGACAGGCACGTGGCCAACAGGGTCTTCACGTAGTTCATGGTTATTGTTTTCCTGTGATGTCTGTTAAAGACGGGGCTCAAAAGGTGGTTTTGAGGGTGAGGTAAAGCGCGCCACGGTCCTCGGTAGTGGCGCCGCCACCGGAGAAGGATGAGTAGCCGCCGCCGAAGCAGGTGTAGTCCTGCTCGCCGTCCAGGGCATTAGGGGTTGCACCGTCGGTCTGGCCGTCGTTGCAAGAATCGGTTTCGCCAAAGCTGTCGACGTACTTGAGGTCGACGAAGTACTGGTTGTAGATCGCGGCGCTGACGCCGACGGCGTAGTTGCCGGTGTTCTCGGCGCCGCCGCCCTGTACCGGTGACACACCGTCCAGGCCGACGTTGACCGACAGCGGCATGCCAAGGTCGACGCCGGGCATGACCTGGTACCAGGTCGGGGTGAAGTTGACGGCGACACCCCAGTTGTCACGGGTCGGCTTGTCGATGCCGCGGTAGCTGCTCTTGCCCTTGTACAGCGCCTCGTTGTGGCCATCGAGCGACAGCAGGTTGCTGTAGAACAGTTCGCCCAGCAGGGTCGCCGAGTCGAACAGCGGCGTGTCGCCGATGGTCATCAGGCCGTTGAGGGTCCAGTGCAGGGTCTGGCCGGTAGCGCTCAGGCCGTCGCCGTCCTCGGGGTTCTCGACGATCACGCCGCTGCTGGCCAGGCGTGGCGGCAGCAAGCCGAGGCCGGCGGCAAGGCCGGTCGGGCCAGGTGCGCTGACGATCGCCGGGATACTGGCCAGCGGCATGTGGTGACGAATGTTCAGGTCGCTGCCGACGCTGACGCCGCCGACGTCCTTGGACAGGCTCAGGCCATACACGTCGATGTCATCGGAGTAGGCGAACTGGTAGGTCGCCGTCGACAGCGAGTTGTACAGGTTGCCCGCTGCGCGCTGACGGTTGCCCGCCGGGTTGCCGAACGGGCCGTTGACCACGGTCAGGCCACGGGTATCGAGCCAGGCCTGGGGCAGGATTTCCGAGGTTTTGCGGTAGTAGAAGCCCAGGGTGCCGCCCAGCCATTCAGGCGACCACTTGGCCATCACGCCCCAGTCGCCACGCTTGTCGGGGTTCAGGTCATCGCCACGGCGGATGGTGGTCAGGGCGCCACGCACCGGGATCAGGCCCGGGGTGCCGGTATGGCCGAGCAGGAAGCTCTGGGCGCCCTCGCCCACCACGTCCGAACCGCCATAGTAGGTGCCGGCTTCCGGCAAGCGGGCGGCATCCCATTCGAAGAAGTACTGGGCGCCGATGGTCAGCTCCGGGTTGACCAGGAAGTTGGCCGACAGCTGGTTGCGCGGCACGAACAGTTCCTTGGCTTCGGTGCCGGGAGACGCGGCCAGCTTGGCCAGGTCCAGGCCCGACTGGCCGTAGCTGAGCGAGTGCACCGGGTTGAGCAGCGTTTCACCCCAGAACAGGTTGTGCTGGCCGAGCTTGCCGCTCAGTTGCGAGCTTTCGCCGACCTCGGTGCTCATGAACACGAAGGCGTCGAGGATTTCGCCGGACGGGCCGGTGTAGTAGCGTTGGGCGTAATTGCTCAGGTGCGGGTTGCCCAGCGGCACGCCGGTGCCGGCCAGGCCATTGAGGCTGGGGTTGATACCGGACTGGTCGCCGTTGCCGTTGACGAACGGGTTGGAGTTGGAACCGGTGTTTTCATAGGCCTTGTCGTACCAACTGGCGGCACTGACGCGAAAGCCCATCTTTTGCTGGTAGATGACATCCAGCTCGGTCAGCAGGTCGACACGGTTGGTGATGTTGGTGCCGGCCTTGCGGAAGTTGTAATCGCCGTCGTTGTTGTTCGGCGTTGCCAACATGCGTTTGTCGGCGCTTTCGGTGCGCACGCCGTAGTTGTACTTGACAGTGTTGTCCAGGCGCACGGCCCAGTCTTCACTGCCGGTATCGAATTCGAACGCCTGGGCGCCCGGTACGGCCAGAAGGCCGAGGGCGCAGGCCAGCAGACGGCGTTGTGCATACACAGCACTGTGAGTGCGATGGTTCAGCATTGGGTGACTCCACGTATTGTTATTGTTGTCATGGCCGCCCGTCTTCTGCGGGCGTGGGTGTTGCGTCCGTGCGCGATGGCAGGTTTAGCGGTCCAGCGTCTGGATCAGGGCTTCGGCCTCTGGCCAGGGGCCGAAACCGGCCGCCGGGTTGAGGTGGCCGACGGCCCCCAGTTTCAGTAGATGGCTGCCCCAGCCCACGGCCATGGCCGTGACGGCTTCGAGACTTGCCAGGTGGTCGTTGGTGCTGCCGGCAACGATGCTCGGGAACGGCAGTGGCGTGATTGGCAGCGGGCTCCAGCCATTGGCGTGCAGGGTCTCGGGGCTCGGGTAGTTGGCCGGCCATTGCGCGTTCAGGTCCGGTGGTGCGGCCAGCAGCGCGCCTTTGATCGGGCGCTGGTAGCGGGCTGCCCAGTGGGCCACCATCAACACACCGGCGCTGTGCGCCACCAGGATCACCTCGCCATCAATCTGCTCGATCTCGCGCTGGATCGCTTCGACCCGGGCGTTGCAATCCAGACCGTTGACCTGCAACGGCGGTACGCAGCGGACCTTGGCCAGGCGTGCCTGGAGCAAGGTTTGCCAATGCTCGGCGACATGGTCGCGCAAGCCAGGGATGATCAGGACGGTAGCGGCGGTATGCAGTTTTTCCACGTCAGCACCTATGCTCAAGACACTCCGCTCACAGAATCAGTCGAGCGTTTGTAGCTTCACAGTAATCACCGCTCTCCCGCGGCGCTTTACATTGAGCGTCAGGTGCTTTTCATTTGATGACAGCGATGCTGACGACTGTCGGCGTTTGCTGGGGCTGGCGGTTTAGACGCGTTCGCGAGGTCTGGAAACAGCTTTTCATTTGATGACACTGGCGCTATAAAAGGTGAACCGCCACAGAAGCGGGACGCCAAATGAAAACGCGTGGAAAAGAACAATATGACCGCCCTTGTCCGTGCTGCGAGCCTGACCAACTACCTTGAGGTATCCCGTCACCTGGGCCTCAACCCCCATACTCTGCTAGCCCAGGTGGGCCTCAGTGCCAGTCTGCTGGATGATCCCAACCAGCGCATCGCCGTTTCTACCGTGGCCACCCTGCTGGAGGAATCGGCGCGGGTCAGCGGCTGTGAAACCTTCGGCCTGCGCATGGCCGAATTGCGCCAGTTGTCGGACTTCGGCGAAATCAGCCTGCTGCTCAGCCACCAGCGCACCCTGCGCGATGCCTTGCAGGTCATCGTGCAATACCGGCACCTGCTCAACGACGCCCTGGCCATCCATATCGAAGAAGCCGGCAAGACCGTGATCATTCGTGAGGAAGTGGTCACCGGCCTGCCCAACAGCGGCCGTCAGTCCACCGAGCTTGCGATCGGCGTGATGCTGCGCCTGTGTGCCGCCCTGCTCGGTGCCCATTGGCACCCGATCAGCGCCAACTTCACCCATGCCGCGCCGGCCGACCTTGCCATTCACCGGCGCATATTCGGCTGCAAACTGGTGTTCGGCAGCGATTTCAACGGCATCGTCTGCCCATCCGCCGACCTCGACTCAGCCAACCCCCTGGCCAACGAAGCCATGGCGCGCCTGGCGCAACGCTACCTGGACAGCCTGCAGGCCGGCGGCAAGCTGTCGCTGGAGCTGGAAATGCGCAAGACCATCTACCTGCTGCTACCCATGGGCCGTGCCACCATCGAGCAGGTGGCGCAGACCCAGGGCATGAACGTGCGCACCCTGCAGCGGCGCCTGGAAGAGTGCGGGGTGACCTTCAGCGACCTGATCAACGGCGTGCGCCGCGACCTGGTGGTCCGCTACCTGGAAAACCCCAGCTATTCGCTGGGGAGGATTGCCGACATGCTCGGCTACTCGATGCCCAGCTCGTTCACCCGCTGGTTCATCACCCAGTTCGGCATGCCGCCGGCGGCCTGGCGGTCGCAGAATGGCATACAGGCCAGATAAATGTAGGGAATAGTGTGTGATCGGTGGGAGCGGGCTTGCCCCGCGATGGCGTACCGTCAGCCATATCGCATCGCGGGGCAAGCCCGCTCCCACCTGGGTCAATCCTTTACATCCAGTGCATCAACGCAATCACCAGCAGCACCAGGAACACCGTCTCGCCGACCATCAGGGCAATCGGCTTGAAGCCGACCGTGGCCAGTTCCTTGAGCTGGGTCTTCATTCCCAGGGCACTGATCGAGATCACCAGGCACCAGCGCGACAGGTCATTGACCGCGCCCTGCACCGCCGTCGACACCCAGCCGGTGCTGTTCAGGCACGCCAGCAGGACAAAGCCCACGGCAAACCAGGGCAGCAGCGGCGGCCGCTTGCCGCCGGCATCGAAGCCCGCCCGGCGGGTGATCATCGCCGCGCAGACGATCACCGGTAGCAGCATGGCCACGCGCATCAGCTTGACCACCGTGGCGATGTCGCCGGTCTCGGTCGACATGCTGTACCCCGCCCCGACCACCTGGGCCACATCGTGGATGGTCGCGCCAAGGAACACCCCGGACTGCTGCGGCGAGAAGTGCATCCAGTCGGCAATCATCGGATAGATGATCATCGCCAGGGTCGACAGCGCCGACACGCCGATCACGGTGAACAGCGTGGCATGTTCCTTCTGCTTGTGATGAGGCAAGGCCGCCGCCAGCGCCAGCGCTGCCGAAGCGCCGCAGATGGCCGTGGCTCCGCCGGTGAGCATGCCGAACAGGCGCTGGAATCCCAGGGCCTTGGCCGCCACCACCGATACCAGGATGGTCACCACCACCAGGGTCACCACCAGCGCTACCGGCTTCCAGCCAAGGCTGGCGATCTGTTCCAGGGTGATGCGCATGCCGAGCAAGGCTACGCCGATACGCAGCACCGTGCGCGCGGTGAACTCGATGCCGGGCTTGCAGCGCCCGTCGGCAGAGAGAAAGTTCAGGGCCAGGCCCAGCAACAGGGCGAACAGCATCACCGGCGCGCCGTAATGCTCACTGAGAAAACTCGCGGCAGCGGCGGCAATCAGGCTGACCATAAAGCCCGGTGCCAGCTCGCGAACGCGGTTGTTGACGGCGGAAATGGCAATGACGGTCATTGGCCGCACTCCTCGGAATCAAAAACGATGTACAACTGACCGCCCTCGCACTCGACCGGATAGCTGGCGACCTTGAGCGCGGTCGAATTGAGCAGGTAGCCGCTGGCCAGGTCGAAGCGCAGGCCATGGGCGCAGCACTGGATCACCCTGCCCTCCAGGCGCCCGCCGCACAGCGAGGCGCCCTGGTGCGGGCAACTGTCATCGATGGCGTAGAAGGTATCGGCGACATTGAACAAGGCCAGGCTGCGCCCCTCCCATTCCAGCAGGGAGCGACCGCCGCGCGGCGGCACCTGCTGGTCCGGCACACAGTAACGCTGACTCATACCGATACCGCCTCTTCCAGCGACTCGCGCATGGCGAGCAGCAGCACCTCGGCCGGCTGGGCGCCGGAGATCATCCGGCGCTGGTTGAAGCGAAAACACGGCACGCCGTCGGCCGCATAGGCGTTGGCGCCGATGAACGGGCTGCCGTCGCCGCGCAGGCAATCGGCGACCTGTGCCGGCATCAGGCCGCAGTCCTGGGCGATCTGCAGCAAGGTGGCGTGATCGCCGAGGTTCTTGCCCTGGTGGAAGTAGGCGGCAAACAACGCCTCCAGCATCGCCTCGGCCTGCACCGGGTTACCCAGCGCCACGACGCGCTGCAGCAGGCGGTGGGCGTCGGCGGTGTTGGGCATGCGGCTGATGCGCGAGAACTCGATGTTCTCACCCACCGTACCGGCGGCCTGACGCACCTGGGCCTGGCGACGGCGCACGGCCTCGTCGCTGCCCAGGCGCTGACGGTAGAACGCCTCGAACGGCTGGCCCTCGACCGGCATGTCCGGCAGCAGCTGCACGCCACGCCAGCGCGTGGTCACCTGCAGCTGCGGGTACTCCTCACGCAAGTGCGCCAGGGCGCTTTGCAGATGCCGTTGGCCGATCAGGCACCACGGGCAGATAAAGTCGAAAAAGACCTCGATCGACAGTGCGTGTTTCACGGTTACTACTCCTGGGCCGCGCCTGCTTCGCCCGGTTGCGACGCATTCAGGCGGGCCATGTCATTGTGGTAGTGGCGCTTGGCGATGAAAAACACCGCCGCCGCGCCGATGCTCATCAGCGGCACCAGCTGGAAGGCGGCGTGCAGGCCGATGACGTCGGAAACCCGACCGGTGATCAGGGGACCAGTAGCCAGGCCCAGCAGGTTGTTGGCCAGGGTCAGAGTGGCGAACGCCGTGCCATGCACCGCCGCATGGGTCAGGTTGGCGACCATGGCGCTGGACGGTCCGTTGGTGCCGACGGCGATCATCATGCCCAGGCAGATCAGCACCAGTTGCGCCGTGCCGGCCGGCAAGGCAAAGGCCAGCGACAGCAACAGGCAGCTGCCCAGGCAGTAGCCGATCGCCAGGCTGATCTTGCGGTCCGGGCGCTGGCGGCCCAGGCGGTCGCAGAGCATGGCACAGAGGATGGTGCCGATGCCGCTGCACAGTACGATGATTGCCGCCAGGACGCCCGCCTGGTCGGTGCTCATGGCGTAGTAGCGGTTCAGGTAGCTGGGCATCCAGACGATGACCGTACCACCGACGAACAGTTGCAGGCCGCTGCCGACGTAGGCGGCAATCACCGAACGGCTGCCGTACAGGCTGTGCAGCGGCCGGGCTTGTTTGCAGGCCTGGCGGGTCATGCGCTGGGGCGCGATCTTCGCTTCCTTGACCACCAGCGGATACAGCAGAGCCAGCAGCAGGCCGAAAGCGGCCATGCCGGCGAACGCCCAGCGCCAGCCGAGATGCTGGGCCATCACGCCGCCCAGGGCCATGCCCAGTACCGAGCCGAACATGCCGCCGGCCATGAAGGCACCGGCCAGGGTCGCACGCATGTCACGGGGGAACACCGCGACCACCACGGCGATACCAACGCTGCCGTAGGCCGCTTCGCCGACGCCCACCAGGAAGCGGGCAATGAACATTTGCTGGTAGTTTTCCGCCAGGGCGCAGCCCAGGGTCGCCAGGCTCCAGAGCACGGCCATCAGCACCAGGCTCCTGACCCGGCCAAACCGGTCGGCCAGCAGTGAAAGCGGAAAGGTCAACAGCCCGACCATCAGGGCGACGATGCCGCTGAGCAGGCCGAGCTGGCTGTCGCTCAGGGCCCATTCGCCCTTGAGCAGCGGGAATACTGCGTTGAGCACCTGCCGCGACATGTAGTCGGAAATCAGCAGGCCGAAAGTCAGGGCAAAGACAACCCAGGCATAGCGCCGGGAAATCCCACGGGAAGTGTCGGTACCATCATCTGCGGCGCTGGCAATATAGGCGGCCATGCTGCCTCCTCTGGTTGTCTGGCGTAAGTCTTGTTGTTATGGAAAGCCTGACGTGCAGTGCTGCGTTTCGGCGGGTCGACAGGCGTCTGGCCTGTCGACCCCGACCGATCAGCCGCGCTGCGGAACCCCTTTCTGGCCTGGCTGGCGGTTAGGCGCCATGCCGTTGGCCTTGAGGGTCTGTTCAATGCTGCTGTACTGCTCGCCGATACGGTAGATGGCGCGGGCCTCTTTGCCGTTGGCGATCTCGCGACCCAGTTCGTGGGCCATGCGCACGGTCTGCTGGATCTGCTGTACCGAGGTAAAGCGCTTGCCGTGCTGGTCGATGATGGTGTCTTCGATGCCGCAGCGCGGGTGCAGGCCCATGGCCAGGGCCATGGTGTTGAACGGCAGCACGTTCTTGAGCAGCGATTCGGCGGTCAAGGTGCAGCCTTCCGGCGCGCGGTGGATGAAGTTGAAGAAGTTGAACGGGTTCGGGCCGTCGAAGCCGCCACCGATGCCGATCCAGGTCAGGTTCAGCGGGCCCATGTAGTCGCCGCGGCGCACGATGCGCTCGAGGGTTTCCAGGGCGTGGATGCCGGTCAGCTGGAAGTGCGGCTGGATATTGTTGTCCTGCAGGCGGCGCAGGTGCTCGCGTACCCAGGCCGGGCCCGCCGGTACGGTCATTTCACTGTAGGCGGCCTGGAATGCCGGGTTGGCCAGCGAGGTGCCTTCCAGGTACTCCGGGTACAGCAGCTCCATGATGTTCATTTGCGTGGTGTTGATCGCCACGGTGACCTGGTCGGGCTTTGGGGTCAGCTCGGCGAGCATGTGGCGGGTGTCGTCCGACAGCCACTTGGCCGCTTCGCCGTCGCTTTCCGGGGCAAAGGAGATCGAACCGCCGACCTGGATGATCATATCCGGCACGGCTTCACGCACACCGGCGATCAGCTCGTTGAATTTGGACAGGCGCTTGGAGCCCTTGCCGTCCAGCTCACGTACGTGCAGGTGGAGCACAGTGGCGCCGGCTTCGTAGCAGTCGACTGCCTTTTGCACCTGTTCGTCCATGGTCAGCGGAATGTCTTCGGGGAAGTCCTCAGGCATCCATTCCGGGCCGTAAGGGGCGACGGTGATCACCACCTTCTCCATGTTTTCCGGGTGCAACGAATCGTCGAAGAATTGCATGCTGTAGTCCTCGGTATTGTTATTGTCTTGGCCACGCCATCAAGGGCGCGCAGGTAGTACGGGTTGGGGCTCAGTAGGTGCGGTCACCCTTGATGCCAGCGCGTTCCATCTTGCGGTGGCAGGCCGGGTAATCCATGACCGCGTAATGCTGGGTGCTGCGGTTGTCCCAGATCGCCACGCTGTTGGGTTTCCAGCGCCAGCGCACCTGGTACTCGGGCAGGTAGGCCTGGCTGATCAGGTAGCGCAGAAGGTCCGAAGCGCCGGGGTTGGCGTCCTGGCCGAAGCGCACGCGCTGCGGGGTGTGGAAGTTGGTGAAATGGGTGGTGAAGGCGTTGACGAACAGCACCTGCTCACCGGTTTCCGGGTGGGTACGCACCACCGGGTGCTCGGCATCGGGGAACTGCGCCTTGAGTGCCAGGCGCTTTTCCATCGGCATGGCCGCGCCGAAGCTGGCCTCGATGCTGTGGCGGGCACGCAGGCCTTCGATCTTGGCCTTCACATCGTCCGGCAGGTTCTGGTAGGCCAGGACCATGTTGGCCCACATGGTGTCGCCGCCCACCGGCGGGCATTCGATGCAGCGCAGCACGCAGCCCATGGGCGGTGCTTCGCGCCAGGTGGCGTCGGTGTGCCAGGCGTTCTCGTAGCGATCGGCCGGCTGGTCCGGACGCTTGTAGATCTGCACCAGGCCCGGATGGTCCGGGTCGCTGCCGGCCACCGGGTGGTCCTCCAGGTCGCCGAAGCGACGGGCGAAGGCCACGTGCTCGGCGCGACTGAAGTTCTGGTCGCGCAGGAACAGCACACGGTGCTTGAGCAGTTGCTCGCGCAGTTGGGCGAACAGGTCGTCGTCGTGGACCGCGTCAGCCAGGTTGACCCCGGTCACTTCGGCACCGATGGCGCAAGTCAGTTGTTCGATGTGCATGCTGCTGCCCTCTTCAGATGACGAAGATCGACGAACCGGTGGTTTTGCGCGCTTCCAGGTCACGATGGGCCTGGACCGCGTCCTGCAATGCGTAGTGCTGGTTGATCTCGATCTTGATCCGACCGCTGCTCACGTGCTCGAACAGCTCACCGGCCAGATCGGCCTTCTCGGCCGGGTCGGCAATGAAGTCGGCCAGTGCCGGACGGGTCATCATCAGCGAGCCCTTCATGGCCAGCAGCTGTGGGTCGAACGGCGGGATGGTGCCGGAAGCAGTACCGACGCACACCATCAGGCCGCGGCGCTTGAGCGAGTCGAGCGAGGACATGAAGGTGGTCTTGCCGACACTGTCGAACACCACGTTGGCGCCTACGCCGTCGGTCAGTTCGCGTACGCGCTTGGCCACGTCTTCATGGCTGTAGTTGATGGTGTGGGTGCAACCATGGGCCCGGGCCACTTCGGCCTTGGCTTCGGTGGACACCGTACCGATCACATTCACCCCCAGCAGCCGCGCCCACTGCGAAACGATCAGGCCGACGCCCCCAGCGGCAGCGTGCAGCAGCAGGGTATCGCCCGGCTTGAAGTCGTACAGGCGGCGCATCAGGTAGGCCGAGGTCAGGCCGCGCATGGTCATCGCGGCGGCGCTTTCGAAGGCAATGGTCTCGGGCAGCTTGATCAGCGCGGCGGCCGGGATCAGGCGCTCGGTGCAGTAGGCCCCCAGGGTGTTGAGAAAGCCGGTGTAGGTGACGCGGTCGCCGACCTTCACATTGGTCACGCCTTCGCCCACCGCCTCGACCACACCGGAGGCTTCCACGCCCATGCCGTTGGGCATCGGGATCGGGTAGGTGCCGTTGCGGAAATAGGTGTCGGCGTAGTTCAGGCCGACGGCCACCTGGCGCAGGCGAGCCTGCCCAGGACCTGGCTCACCGACCTCGGCGTCCTCATAGCGCAACACTTCGGGACCACCGGTTTCGTAGAAACGTACGACTTTTGCCATGCCAGTTACTCCAATCATCCTTCAGACGCAGTGCGTCATTTATTGTTTGCTCGACTCTAAGCCCTACGCTTTGAGGGTGCTTCGCATCGGACGACACAGTGTTTTCATTTGATGACACACACCGCTGAACTGGCCGCCCGCCGGGCTTTCTCGTACGATGACAAGGTCCCCGTCCGTTGCCGTGAGCCCCCGATGAAGTCCGCCGCCGGTTTGTTGTTCTCAGGTATCGAGCTCGATCGCGACAGTGCCACCCCGCTCTACCGCCAGCTCTATTTGCAGATCCGCAAGCAGATCCTCACCGGCCGCCTGCAAGGCGGGATCCGCCTGCCCTCGACACGGACCCTGAGCCAGGAGCTGAACCTGTCGCGCATCACCTTGCTCAACGCCTTCGATCAGCTGATCGCCGAAGGCTTCCTGGTGTCGCGCACCGGTGCCGGTACCTTTGTCGGCGATGAGTGGGAGCGCTCGGCCAACCCCGACAAGACGCCGCCGGCGCCGCCACGGCTGTCGGACCTGAGCCAGTCGATGCTGTCGCTGCGCAGCCATCACTTTCGCGGGGTGTCCTATTCGCACTACAGCCCCGAGACGCCGACCTCGTTCCTGCCCAGCCACGGCGCGTTCGAGGCCTTTCCCCAACATATCTGGAAGCGCCTGGTGACCCGCCATGTGCAAAAGCCGAGCAAGGCCCTGCTCGGCTATGGCGAACTGCAGGGGCTTGAAGACCTGCGCCAGGCCATCGCCGAGTACGTGTTCGACGCCCGCGGCATCGACTGCACGGCGCAGCAGGTGGTGATCGTTTCCGGCGCGCAGCAGGCCTTCAACCTGCTGGCGATGCTGTTGCTCAACCCGGATGATGCGATGTGGATGGAAGATCCCGGCCATATCGCCGCGCGCATCGCCTTCCAGGCCCATGGCTGTCGGGTGGTGCCGGTGGCCATCGACGCCGAAGGCATCGATGTGCATCAGGGCATCGAGGCCTGTGCCGACGCCCGCCTGGTGTTCACCACGCCGTCACGCCAGCACCCGCTGGGCGTGACCTTGAGCCACAGCCGGCGCCTGGCGCTGATCGACTGGGCCGCGGCGAATCACAGCTGGATCATCGAAGACGATTGCGACAGCGAACTGCGCTACAGCGGCCGCCAGCTGCCGGCGCTGTACGCCATGGACCAGAACGACCGGGTGATCTATGTCGGCACCTTCAGCAAGGTGCTGTTCCCTTCCCTGCGCCTGGGCTATGTGATCCTGCCCCAGGCCCTGGTCGAGCCGTTCTGCACCATCCGTGCGGTGCTCGACCGCAGCCCGCCGACGCTGTTGCAGGCAGTGACCGCCGATTTCATGCGCGAAGGCCATTTCATCGGCCATATCCGCCGCATGCGCGCGCTGTACCAGGCGCGCCAGCAGTGCCTGGTGGAGGTGCTGGAACGCCATCTTGGCGGTTTTTTCAGGATCAGCCCGGTGGAAGCCGGCATGCACCTGATCGCCTGGCTGCCTGAGCAGATCAACGACCAGGACCTGGCCCGGGAACTGGCCGGGCGCGGTGTGCACACCTATGCCCTGAGCGACTACAGCCTGCAGCACGCGCTGCCCCCGGCACTGCTGATCGGCTTTGCCGGCACCCCCCAGGAGCAGGCCGAAACCAAGGTGATGGCCCTGGTCCAGGCCCTGAGGGCCATGGGGCATGCCGTTTAGCCCCAGGCCAGTGGTCTTATCCGTTGTTGCATAATGGATCTATCGAGAGTTCCCCGCCGGCGCGATAAAGGACACGCCGGTAGAACCGGTGCCCGCACCAGGAACGACTCGAATGAAAGCACTACAAGAACGCTTCGCTACGTTACTGAACCACAAGGCCCATGGCGCCACAGCTCCGCTGCTGACCCGCGAACTGGCCCTGCAACTACGCGAACGCATCGACCAGGTCCGCCTGTTCGCCCATGCCTATCCGCTGTTGACCAACCTCACCCACGGCCACGTGACGCCGTTTGACCTGCTCGACTTCGCCTACCGCCACGAACTGGCCGGCTTGAGCCTGCATATGCTCGATGGCGAACACAACAGCCTGTCGCAGATGAACGCTGCACAACTGGTGGCCTTCGGTGACAAGGCCCGCGCCCTGCAACTGGACGTGCACCTGGAAATCAGCACCACGCGCAAGCAGTCCGTCGACGAAGCCATCGCTGTGGCCAAGGCCATCGGCACCCGCAATATCCGCGTCTACTCGCGCTACGAAGGCAAGCTGTCGCAGGTGATGGACACCATCGCCGGTGACCTGCAGTACCTCGCCACACAGGCCGACAAGCATGACCTGTACTTCGACTTCGAACAGCACGAAGAGCTCAAGAGCGCCGAGATCGCCCAACTGCTCAAACAGGCCGATCACCCGCGCCTGCATGCCCTGTTCGACTTCGGCAACATGATCAACGCCTGCGAGCAACCCCTGGCGGCCCTGTTCAACCTGGCCGCGCATATCCGCCAGGTGCACCTCAAGGGCGTGCGCGTGGTGCCCGAAGACCAGGGCTTCGGCCATTACGGCGTGCTCCAGGGCAGCGCCGAAGACGACCTGCCCAGCCCGCGCATGCTGTTCGAGCTGCTGATGCTCGGCGAACGCGAGCCGCAGGTGATCGCCTTTATCCTCGAACAGGAAAACCACTACGTCGCCCCGGCCTTCCGCCAGAGCAATGAAGACGCCGACCCCTTCATCGAATACCGGGAGATGAGCGAAACCCCGTTGCCGCCCGGCCTGACCCTGGAACAGATGCTCGCCGGCGAGCACCGCTGGGCGAACAACCAGGTCAGCTACGTCAAGTCCCTGCTCGCCGAGCTGCGTACCCTCGCCGAGCTGACCCTGGCCAGCCCTGCGTGCGCTTGATCCGCCCTCTTCCCAATACGTCTGGAGAATAACAATGACTGCCCAAGACAAGGCCAAGTGGTTCAAATTCCTGATACTGATCCTCGGCGGCGGCACCATCTACAAGCTGGCCAACCTCAAGGACGCCTTCTATGTGCCGATGCAGGAGTTCATGGGCCTGAGCCATACCGAAATCGGTCTGTTGCTCAGTGCCAACGCCCTGATCGCCACCGGCCTGTTCGTGGTCGGCGGCCTGCTGGCCGACCGCTTCGACACCCGCAAGCTGATCCCGGTGGGCCTGCTCGGCACCGGTGCGCTGGGCCTGTACCTGGCGACCTTCCCGCCTTTCAGCAGCCTGATGGTGGTGTTCTGCCTGCTGGCGGTGTGTGCCGACTGCATCTACTGGCCGGCCCTGCTCAAGGCCATCCGTGGCCTGGGCAATGACCAGGAACAAGGCCGCCTGTTCGGCCTGCTCGAAGGCGGACGCGGTGTGGTCGACACCCTGGTGGCGTTCTCGGCCCTGGGTGTGTTCGTGGCCATGGGCGCCGCCGAAAACGGCCTGAAGGCGGCAATCCTGTTCTACTCGGTGATCGACATCTGCGCCGGTGTGCTGACCTGGTTCCTGCTCAAGAGCAACCCGTCGGCCGCCCCTACCACCACCAAGAAAAACCCGTTGTCCAACCTGGTGCAGGCCCTGCAGGTGCCGGCGATCTGGCTGGTCAGCTTCAACGTGTTCATGGTCTACATCGTCTACTGCGGCCTGACCTACTTCATCCCTTACCTGAAGGAAGTCTATGGCCTGCCGGTGGCCCTGGTTGGCGCCTACGGCATCATCAACCAGTACATGCTGAAGATCTTCGGCGGCCCGGCCGGTGGTTTCATTGCCGACAAACACTTCAAGAGCCCCAGCCGCTACCTGAAGTGGGCGTTCCTGGCCTTGCTGCCGATGATGGCCATCGTCCTGCTGATCCCCAAGAGCCCGGGCTTCATCTACGCCGGCATGGCGGCCACCCTGTCCTTCGCCTTTATCGTGTTCTCCATGCGCGGCGTGTTCTGGGCACCCATGGGTGAAGTCGGCATTGCCCCGCACATCACCGGCTCCGCCTTCGGCATCGGCTGCCTGATCGGCTACGCGCCGGGGATGTTCGCTTATGTCGGCTACGGCGCGATCCTCGACCACTTCCCCGGCCAGCAAGGCTACAACTATGTGTTCATGAGCATGATGGTGCTGGCGGTGATCGGCTTCGTCATCGCCGGCCGCCTGCAGCGGCTGGTACGCAGCACTGCGCAACAGGCCGCAGGCCAGGCGCAGGCGGTTACCAACTGATAACCCCGCAAACGAAGAAACCGGCGCAAGGCCGGTTTTTTCGTTTCAGGGCACTGCTCAGTCGTTGAAGTCGGTCGACATCGACAGGGCGTGCCAGCGTTTCAGTTCCGAGGCCACGAAGGCGTTTTTCTCGCTGATCCGCGCCAGCGTGTCGCTGCCCAGCGCCAGGCGCAGTGGCGGGGTCGGCATGTTGGCCAGGGTCAGCATGGCCTCGGCGAACTTCTCCGGATCGCCCGGCTGGGCATGGTTGGCGTTTGCTGCGAAGCGGCGCATGGCTCCCACCGTTTCGTCGTAGTCCGGCAGCTCCAGGGCGGTCTTGACCAGCGACTGCTCGTCGAGAAAGTCGGTGCGGAAGAAGCCCGGCTCCACCACCGTGGCATGAATACCCAGCGGCGCCAGCTCCTGGTGCAGTGCTTCGCTGATGCCTTCTACCGCGAACTTGGTCGAACCATACACGCCCCAGCCCATGTAGGCCTGATAGCCGCCGATCGACGAGATGTTGATGATGTGCCCACTGCGCTGACGACGCATGTGCGGCAGTACTGCACGGGTGACGTTGAGCACGCCGAAGACGTTGGTGGCGAACAGGCGCTCGGTTTCTTCGGCACTGGTTTCTTCCACCGCGCCCAGCACCCCGAAGCCGGCATTGTTGACCAGTACATCGATGCGCCCGAAGCGCTTGATGCCTTCGGCGACGGCCTGGTGGGCCTGCTCCTGGCGGGTGACATCCAGGCGCACCGCCAGCAGGTTGGGATGCGCCCCCAGCCGCGCCTCGATGTCTTCAGGCTTGCGCGCGCTGGCGATGACCGCATCGCCAGCCTGCAGCGCCTTTGCCGCGATCAGTGCACCAAATCCACGGGAAGCTCCGGTAATCAGCCAAGTACGCATGCTAACGTCTCCTGTCATCGACCCTGCACGGTGCAGGGCCTTGTCGATGTGTTGACGTCACTGTAAATCCGGCGGGTTGATGTGATAATCCCAATAATTTCACATGGGTTTGTGAGGGATATTCACTAATGAAAGCGCCTTCCGCCGCCGACCTGTCGATCTTCCTGTGCATCGCCGAGCACCTCAATTTCAGCAAGGCGGCGATCGCCCTGGGCGTCTCGCCCTCGGCACTGAGCCATGCCTTGCGCGCCCTGGAAACCCGGCTGGACGTGCGCCTGTTCAACCGCACCACCCGCAGCGTGGCCCTGACCGAAGCCGGAGAGCGCTTGTATGCACGGCTCAAGCCGGCATTTCGCGATATCGATGACGCCCTCGAAGACCTCAACAACCTGCGCGACAAGCCCTCGGGCACCCTGCGCATCAGCGCCGGCCGCGCTGCCGCGCAGTTGATCCTGCTGCCGCTGGCGAGCCGGTTCCTGGCGGCCTACCCGGACATCACCCTGGACATCGTCAGCGACGATGCGCTGGTGGATATCGTCTCCGCTGGCTTCGACGCCGGGGTGCGCTTCGGTGAACGCCTGCAGGCCGATATGATCTCCCTGGCCATCGGCCCCTACCTGCGTTCGGTGGTGGTCGCTGCTCCGGCCTTCTTCGCCCGGCATCCGCTACCACAACGGCCGGAAGACCTGCGCGGCCTGCCGTGCATCCGCCACCGCTTTCCCAGCGGCGCGTTCTATCGCTGGGAATTCGAGCGTGGCGGCATTGCCCTGGAAATCGACGTCGAAGGCCCGCTGGTACTGGGCGATGTCGGCCTGATGGTCGACCCGGCCCTGCGCGGCGCGGGCCTGGCCTACGTGTTCGAGGACATGGTCTGGGAACAGCTGGCCGATGGCCGGTTGGTGCAGGTGCTGGCGGACTGGTGCCCCTACTACCCCGGCCTGCACCTGTACTACCCCAGCCGCCGGCATGTGCCGGCGGCGCTCAGGGCCTTTGTCGAATTCGCCCGTGAAGCACGGGACACATCCGCTGCTACATCTCTACCTGGGTCCCCAACTCGATCACCCGGTTGAGCGGCAGGTTGAAGTACTTGAGGTTGCTGTTGGCATTCTTCAGCAAGAAGGCGAACAGCGCTTCGCGCCAGCGCGCCATGCCGATGCGCTTGGTCGGGATGACCGTCTCGCGGCTGAGGAAGTAGGTCGTCCCCATCGGGCTGAAATCCAGCGCCGGCACATGGCACAGCTGCAAGGCGGCCGGCACGTCGGGCTCTTCGATAAAGCCGAAGTTGAGGTTGACCCGGTAGAAGCCGGTACCGAAGTCCTGTACCTCGAAGCGCTCGCTGTCCGGGACCCGCGGGCGGTCCTGGGACACCACGGTCAGCAACACCACCCGCTCATGCAGCACCTGGTTGTGCAGCAGGTTGTGCAGCAACGCATGGGGCACGGCATCGGCGCGGGCGGTGAGGAACACCGCCGTGCCCTGGACCCGGTGCGGCGGTTGCGCGGCGATGCTGGCGATGAACAATGGCAGCGGCAATGACGACTCATCGAGACGCTCGACGATGATCTTGCGTCCGCGCTTCCAGGTGGTCATCAGGATGAACAGGGCGATACCGGCGATCACCGGGAAGGCGCCGCCCTGGAAGATCTTCGGCGCGTTGGCGGCAAAGTACAGGCTGTCGACCAGCAAGAAGCCCAGCAGCAGCGGCACGGCCAGCCAGCGCGGGGTCTTCCACAGCAGCAACACCACGGCCGCCGACAGCAAGGTGGTGATCAGCATGGTGCCCGTCACCGCCACCCCGTAGGCGGCCGCCAGGGCGCCCGACGACTCGAAGCCGATCACCAGCAGCACCACGCCGACCATCAGCGCCCAGTTGACCATGCTGATGTAGATCTGGCCCTGCTCCTGGCTGGAGGTGTGCTGGATGAACATGCGCGGTACATAGCCCAGCTGGATGGCCTGGCGGGTCAGCGAGAACGCGCCGGAAATCACCGCCTGGGAGGCGATGATGGTCGCCAGGGTGGCCAGCCCGACCATGGGCAGCAAGGCCCAGTTCGGCGCCAGCAGGTAGAACGGGTTGCGCACCGCTTCAGGGTTGCCGAGGATCAGCGCGCCCTGGCCGAAGTAGTTCAGCACCAGCCCCGGCAGCACCAGCAGGATCCAGGCCCGGGCGATGGGCTTACGGCCGAAGTGGCCCATGTCGGCATACAGCGCCTCGGCGCCGGTCAGGGCCAGCACCACGGCGCCGAGAATGGCAACACCGATGCCCGGATGCACCACGAAGAACTGCACCGCCCAGGCCGGATTCAGGGCCAGCAGCACTTCCGGGCGCTGGACGATGCCATAAACGCCCAGCGCGCCCAGCACGGTGAACCACAGCACCATCACCGGCCCGAAGAGGATGCCGATGCGCGCCGTGCCGTGTTTCTGGATCAGGAACAGCGCCACCAGCACCACCACGGCGATCGGCACCACCCAGTGACCGATGCCGTCGAAGGCCAGTTGCAGGCCTTCGACCGCCGACAGCACGGAAATTGCCGGGGTGATCATGCTGTCGCCGTAGAACAGTGCCGCACCGAACAGGCCGAGCAACACCAGCACCCGGCTCAGTCGCGGAAAAGGCGCCGCTGCGCGCCGGGCCAGGGCGGTCAGGGCCATGATGCCGCCCTCGCCCTGGTTGTCGGCGCGCAGCACGAACAGCACGTACTTGACGGTCACCACCCAGATCAGCGACCAGAACACCAGCGACAGGATGCCCAGCACCCCGTCATGGTTGGCCTGCACCCCATAGTGGCCGGCGAAGACCTCCTTGAGGGTGTACAGCGGACTGGTGCCGATATCGCCATAGACCACACCGGCGGCGGCGATGAGCAGGCTGATTGATGAGGATTTTACGGGGGAATGGGCGGTGGCGGCGGATGCGGTTTGGCTCACGGCTGGACTTCTCGGGTACGGAGGGCCTGAAACATCAGGTAATACACGGGCAGTATCCCTGTATGCGCCGCGGCCCTTCGTAAAAAGTCCGTAAAATTATTTATACCTGTGTAGCCGATCGCAGGCTTCGCCAGCTCCCACAAGGGTTCCCGGTATGCCCGGACGTTGTGGGAGCTGCCGATAGGCTGCGATCGGGCGCGAAGCGGCCGTAAAACCAGACCGCCTCAGTACACCTGACTCAATGAGGTGACCGGATTGCGACTGCTGCGCAGTCGATCGCAGGCTTCGCCGGCTCCCACAAAGACAGATGCTCCCACAGTGTTACTCAGCCGATCAGGGCGCTGAGGTCCAAGCCCTGTGCATTGATCGGCGGGCACCAGTAGTAGCCACCGGTCAGCGGCCGGCTGAAGCGGTACAGGGCATCCACCACCCCGTCTTCCAGGCCACTCATGCGCCGCAGCTGCACTTCGAAGGCATCGAAGGAACGACCGAAGGCCAGGAACGCCAGGCCCGCACCGCGCTGGTCGGCCCAGGGCATGGAGCGGCGGACGATGAAGGCCTCGGGGTCGAAGCTCTCCTGGGCGGTGCGTTTGACGTGGGCCGAAGCCGGCGCGTCGTCGAGCTCTTCGTTGTCCTCCAGGCGCCGGCCGATGATGTTGTCCTGCTCGGTCTGCGGCATGGCCTTGAAACCGGCCAGGTCATGGCGCCACAACTGGAAGGCGGCAAAGCTCGAACCGCTCAGGCCCGGCACGTCGCCGGCAACGATAGCGGCCTCGACAGCAGCGTCTTCGACCGGGTTTTCCGTACCGTCTTCATAACCGGTCAGGTCATGACCGTCCTTGTGGCGGAACGCGTCGGTGGCCTCGACCAGGCGCAAGGCCGGGGCCAGCAGTTTTTCCAGGTCCTGGCTCAGCAGCCACAGGTCACCGCGATCCTCGCCACGCAGCCACAGCCACAGGTCGTGCTGGGTGCAGGGGTTGTCGACCGTGGCAGTCAGGCGCGGAAACTCGCGCAGGCCTTCGATGCTGCGCCCCAGCGCCTGCACCAGCGGCGCGCCGAAACCGGCCACCACGCGGCTGCCGTCGACCTGCTGCAGCAGCGCGTCGAGTACAGCCGACAAGGCCGCCGGCGTGTGCAGGGTGAAAAACAGGTGACGGCCCTGGGCGGGAACGGGGGCGGCGAGAATGCCTGGCTGGAACTGCATCGGCGATCGAATCCTTGAGTAAAACGCAAATGCTACTGCCTGGGCGCCGGACCGACAAGGCAATGCGCAAGCCAGAATGGCCAACAAAGCGAGCAATCTGGCGCCTGCGGTGATTGGGCGCACCTCAGGTGCCGCTTATCCTCACCCCATCGACCGCCAGGCCAAGGAGCCGCCAATGACCGCACGCGCCCGCTTTACCCATATGGACGACGGCACCGCCGAAGACTGGGCCATCATTGCCCGGCACTTCCCCGATTTCGCCGCCGGCCTGCCCGAGCGCATCCTGGCCCACCTGCGCCTGCTCGAAGGTGATTTCGGTGGCTTCCCGGTAGATCGCCTGACCCATTCGCTGCAAACCGCCACCCTCGCCTACAGCGCCGGCGAGGACGAAGAGTATGTGGTCTGCGCCCTGCTCCACGACATCGGCGACACCCTGGGCAGCTACAACCATGCCGATATCGGCGCGGCGATCCTCAAACCCTTCGTCAGCCCCGAGAATCACTGGATGATCGAGCACCACGGGATCTTCCAGGGTTACTACTTCTTCCACCACCTGGGCATGGACCGCCACCTGCGCGAGCAATTCAAGCAGCACCCGCAGTACCAGCGCACCATCGAGTTCTGTGCCCGCTATGACGCGGCCGCCTTCGACCCGGACGGCGAAATCCTGCCGCTGGCATTCTTCGAGCCCATGCTGCGACGGGTGTTCGCCCAGCCGCGCCGTTCGCTGTACCAGGCCAGCCATTGAGCTCAGCGGCGGGCCCGGTACTCGTTGGGGGTGCAGTCGAACCAGCGGCGGAAGGCGCGAAAGAAGGTGCTGGGCGCCGAGAAACCCAGCAGGTAGCCGATTTCCTGCAGGCTCAAGGCCGGTTGCGCCATGTACTGTTCGGCCAGGGTCCGGCGGGTATCGTCGAGCAACTGGTGAAAGCTGCTGCCCTCTTCCTGCAGGCGGCGCTGCAAGGTGCGCTCGGACAGCAACAAGGCCTGGGCCAGCGCCTCGCGCCTAGGCTCGCCGCGGGGCAGCATCTGGAACAGCAACTGGCGCACCTGCTGGCTGACCGGGGCGTCGGCGTAGCGGCTGAGGTAATCGTCGGCATAACGCTGGTGCAGCCTGGCAAGTTCGGCATTGGCGCCGGGCAGCGGTGCCTGCAGGTCTTCCTCGGCAAAGCACAGGGCGTAATGCTCGGCATCGAATTGCAACGGTGCCTGGAACACCGCCTGATAGGGTGTGCAGTCACGCGGCGCGGCACCGCGCAGGCGCACCAGTCGCGGTTGCAATGGCCGGCAGGCCAGCCAGCGACAGAACGCCAGGAAGTAGGCCAGCGAGCCTTCGGCGCTCTCCCGGGTCGAGGGCAAGCGGTCGCCCTGTATCGCCAGGGTCAGCTCATAGCCCTGGGCCGTGGACTGCAGGGCCAGGTCCGCCGCCTCGCCGATGATCCGCTGATAGCGCACCAGGCTGTGAATGCCTTCGAGCAAGCAATGGCTGGACATCAGCGTATAGCCGACCACGTGCATGGCCGAAGGCCTGACCACCCGGGCCATGCCCAGGCCAATGGCCGGGTTGCCGGATACCAGGGTCGCCTGTTGCCACAGGCGGGTCATGGCGTCCTGGGGGAAGCGCGCCTCGGTGTCGCTCAGCGCGCTGTAGTCCAGGCCCAGCCCGGCGAACAACCGACGACAATCCACACCCTGCAGTTCAAGGGACTGGACGATAGTGCTGGCCCAATGGGAAGAGGTGGTGCGCTCGGTCATCGACGGACTCTTGTTCAATCAGTGCACCGCCGTTCTACACCAGTGCCACCCCCAGCGACAACCTTACAGGCGGCTGCCCGGCCACACCCGCTGCAATCCTCGCCTACACTGGCGCACATCCCTTTACGCGAGATCCTGACATGACTGCATCGCCATTGCTCAGCGCCTTCCTGCCCCTCGCCCTGGGCTTCATCATGCTGGGATTGGGCCTGACCCTGACCCTGGCCGACTTCGCCCGGGTGGTGAAATTTCCCAAACCGGTGGTGATCGGGCTGGCCTGCCAGATCCTGCTGCTGCCTTTTATCTGCTTTTTGATCGCCAAGGGCTTCGGTCTGGCCCCGGCCCTGGCCGTCGGCCTGATGCTGCTGGCCGCCTCGCCTGGGGGCACCACCGCCAACCTGTTCAGCCACCTGGCCCACGGCGATGTGGCGTTGAACGTGACGTTGACCGCGGTCAACTCACTGATCGCGATCCTGACCATGCCGCTGCTGGTGAACCTGTCGCTGGCGTACTTCATGGAGGCCGGCCAGGCCATTCCCCTGCAGTTCGCCAAAGTGCTGCAGGTGTTCGCCATCGTCCTGGTGCCAGTGGCCATCGGCATGCTGATCCGCCGCCTGGCGCCGGGCTTTGCCGCGCGCATGGAGCGGCCGATGAAGATCGTTGCCGCGTTGTTCCTGGCCTTTACCGTGGTCCTGGCGATGGTCAAGGACTGGCAGACCGTCCTCAACTACGCCCCGGTGGTGGGTGGTGCGGCGCTGCTGTTCAATCTGCTGAGCCTGGGCATCGGTTATTGGCTGCCGCGGCTGTTGCAGATCCCCAAGCGCCAGGCGATTGCCATCGGCATGGAGATCGGCATCCACAACGGCACCCTGGCCATTGCCCTGGCCCTGGCGCCGAGTTTGCTGAACAACGCAACCATGGCGATCCCGGCGGCGATCTACAGCCTGATCATGTTCTTTACCGCGGCGTGCTTTGGCTGGTGGGTGAGCCGCAGCCAGGAGCCGGCAACGGTAGGCGCGGGCCTGTCCCGCGATCGCGGCTGACCGCACGGTGGGTCTGATGCACCGGGTTGTCAGGTTCTACGCCCGCTTCGCGGCCGATCGCAGCCTGGCGGCAGCTCCCACAGATACCCTGCAATCGAATGGCAACTGTGGGAGCTGGCGAAGCCTGCGATCGGCTGCGCAGCAGCCGCCGATTACTGCATCGCCAGTTGCGCCGACCGCTGCCGGCGACGGTACGCCGAATCGCGGCTGGCCAGCCAGTAGTACAGCGGCGAGGTCACCAGCAGGCCCACCAGCCAGGATCGCAGCTTGGCGGCAGCTCCCGCAGATACCCTGCAATCGAATGGCAACTGTGGGAGCTGGCGAAGCCTGCGATCGGCTGCGCAG